>CAJAYO010000375.1 GCA_903948415.1 uncultured Opitutia bacterium
GGAAAGAACTCGCGTGCGTGCCGGCGTTTTCGATCTGCCACGTGTGCCGTCCGGTGAGGAAGGCCGCGCGCGTCGGACTGCAGCCGGGGGAAGGAGCGAAGGCATTGCGGAAGAAAATGCCCTCGCGGGCGACGCGGTCGAAGGCGGGTGTGTTCACCGCCTTGTAGCCCGCGAACGACGTGTGGGCGTGCGATTGGTCGTCGGAGATCGCGAAGAGGATGTTGGGGCGGGTTCGCGGAGAGGGGGACGGGGCGGCGGAAGCGAGGGAGGCGGCGAGGAAGCCGGCGAGAAGGAGCGGGAGGAAGACCGGGAAAGGGAGAGCGTGGGAGAGAGGGAGACGGGAGGGGAGGCGCATGGGGGAGGGGTTTTGGGGCGGACTATTTGGCGGCCTTCTTTTTGGCGGAGCGGGCGGGCTTGGCGTCGTCCTCGTCGCCGGGTCCGCCGGCGCCTTTGTGCGGCGCATTTTTTGCGGGGAGCCATTTCGCGAGATCGGCTTTGGTGCGGGCGAACTCGGGGCGGTTGGCGAGATTGGTCCACTCGTAGGGATCTTTGGTTTCGTCGTAGAGTTCCTCGCCGCCGTCGGCGTAGCGGATGTAGCGCCATTGTTCGGTGCGCACGGTGTGGTTCATGAAACCGTGGGTGGTGATCGCGGGGCGATCCCAGGCGGCCTGCGGATTGCGCAGCAGCGGGACGATGCTGGGTCCCTCGACGTGCGCGGGGAGGGGGAGGCCGGCGAGTTCGCAGAGCGTCGGATAGATGCTCATGAAATCCACGGGGCGGTCGGACATGCCGCCGGCGCGCGTGACGCCGGGCGCGACGATGATGAACGGCGCGCGGGTGGGTTCCTCCCAGAGGGCGAATTTCCGCCAGTGGTCTTTTTCGCCGAAGGACCAGCCGTGGTCGCCCCAGAAGACGATGATGGTGTTGTCGCGCTGCGGGCTTTGGTCGAAGGCGTCGAGCAGGCGGCCGATGTTCATGTCGGTGTAGGCGACGGTCGCGAGATACGACTGGATGGCGTTCTTCCAGTTGCCGTCGCGGATGAAGCGCGCGTGGTCCTGCGCGGCCTTGGCCATTTTTTTGCCGGCGGCGGGAACGTCGTCGAGGTCGTCCTTCCGGTAGGGCGGGAGCTGGATGGTCTCGAGGGGAAACAGGTCGTAATATTTGCGCGGCACCGTGAACGGCAGGTGGGGTTTGTGGAGGCCGCAGGCGATGAAGAACGGCTCGGCGGACGGATTCTTCAGGCGCTCGATCGAGTAGTTCACCGTTTGCCAATCCATGAGGTCCTCGTCCTTGAGATCAGCCTTCACCGGGTCGTGAAAGCCCTCGTCTTTCGTCACGCCCTTGCCCGAGGCGCTGAGCCCCTTGGAGTCCATGTATTCGGTCCACTCGGAAGGGAAATATTGGTCGCTGTGGTAGATTTTTCCGGCGCCGGAGACGCGGTAGCCGGCTTTTAGAAACTGCTTCGTGAGGCCCTGGCCCTCGGGCAAGAGGCTCTTCCACTTGTCGCCGTTGTAGTAGAGACCGGTGGTCCAAGGGCGTTGGCCGCCCATCAGCGCCCCGCGGGCGGGCTCGCAGGCAGGGACGGCACAGTAGGCGTGGCGAAACGCGACGCCCATGCGCGCGAGCCGGTCGATGTTCGGCGTCTTGGTCTGCGGATTGCGGCCGAGGTAGCCGACCCAGTGGTTGAGGTCGTCGACGGCGATGAAGAGGACGTTCGGGCGTTTCGGGGCGGTGGCGTCAGCGGAAAAAGCCCGTGCGACAAGGCACGCGAAGACGGCGGCGAGCAGGAGCGAACGGCGGAGGGAAGCAGGCATGGGGAAAGGGGCGGACGGGTGAAGGGAACCGGGGACGGTTGAAGTGAGGGGCCGGCGGACCGTAGCGGAATCGGGTGACATGGAAACTGGAAATTCATTTGGCAAGGCGTGCCGTGCGTCGCACAACCGTCGTCGCCATTCATTCGCCCGTCTTCCCGTCCACCCCACCGGCCGTGAGCCGACGACGACCTTCCTTCATGAAATCCCGCATTCTCACTTTCCTGGTTTTGCTGCTGACGCCGTTGACTGCGTTGCAGGCGGCCGCAGCGGCGAAGTCATCCAAGCCCAACTTCATCGTCATTCTGTCCGACGATCAGAGCTGGGTGGGCACGTCGCAGCGCATGATTCCGGGCAACCCCGAGACGGCGAGCGACTACTTCCGCACGCCGGCCATCGAGCGGCTCGCGGCGCAGGGCATGGTGTTTTCGAGCGGTTACTCGCCGGCGCCGTTTTGCTGCCCGACGCGGCGGAGTCTGCAGGTTGCGCAGACGCCGGCGCGGCACGAGTATCAAGCCGACCGCGAAGGCTGGCCGGCCGTTTACCGGCAGCAGTTGAACATTCCGCGGATGCTCAAGGCGGCCGATGCGCGCTACCGCACGGCGCACTTCGGCAAATGGGATCATCGCTACGACAAGGTCACGCCGGCGGAACAGGGCTATGACGTGAGCGACGGCCCGACTGGGAACGCGGATGGCAACGGCCTGGGTAGCGCCGACGGCGGTGGCTTGGCGGGCGCGGTGGGCAGCAAAACCGGGAAGACCTCCGAACTCAAAGACCCCAAGCTGACCAGCAGTCTCACCGAGCGGGCGAGTGCGTTTATGGAAGAGCAGGTGCGGGAGGGCCGGCCGTTCTATTTGCAGGTGTCCCACTATGCGGTGCACCTCGATATCCAGTACAGCGCCGCGGCGCGGGAGCGCGTGAAGGCGCGGGCGGCCGGGAAAAAACACACCTTGCCGGAGTTTGCCGCGATGACCGAGGACCTCGACGCGGCCGTCGGGCGCCTCATGGAAAAAGTCCGCGCGCTCGGGCTGCTCGAGAACACGTATGTTTTCTACCTGTCCGACAACGGCGGGCGCAGCAGCCTGCCCGGCAGCAAGGACCTCGGGCTTGGGTTGAACCATCCGCTCCGAGGCGCGAAATCGAACATGTATGAAGGCGGGATCCGCGTGCCGTTTTTCGTGGTGGGGCCCGGCGTGAAAGCCGGGAGCGTGAGCGCCGTGCCGGTGACGGGCCTCGATTTTCTGCCGACGATGGCCGAGCTCGCGGGCTACCGGCCGGCGCTCCCCGCGACGATCGACGGCGGCAGCCTGACGTCGGTGCTCCGCAATGCAGGGGTGGGCGAAGTGAAACGCGAGCGGCCCTATTTGATTTTTCACCAGGCGGTGGATCGCAACGCGCAGTCCGCGCTGCGGTGGGGTAATCTCAAATTGGTGAAGACCTGGAAGACCGGGAAACTTGAGCTGTTCGATCTTGCGAACGATCTCAGCGAGGCGAGCGACCTCTCCGCGAAAATGCCGGAGAAGACCAAGGAGCTGGATCAGGTGCTGACGGCGTTTATCACCGAAGTGAAGGCGACGACGGTGCAGACGAAGACGGGGAAGGACGAGTGAGTGGCCCTGGGGCCTTGCGCTGCAGGGCGTGATTTCGGCCGTGGTTCGGTGTGACCGGGCAGCGGCCGCCCGTGACGGCGAACCGTGAGAACCCCGCGTCCGCCTCGGGGTTGATCGCTTTCTTCCGCGCCGCGACTCCCGTGGGCGGGGCGAACTGAGAGGCTCATGGGGGAACGGGATTCAGGCGGATACAGTCAGGGCGTGGACCGAGGAGGATTTTCACTCAGCCAGGCGCGAAAGGCGGCATCGTAGGGACCTGCGCCAATGTCGGCAGGTTTCACGTCGTGATGCGCGGGAGCGTCGGGCGCGAAGACCTCGCGCATGGCATCGAGGTAACCGAAGCCGTGTTCGCGGGTCGGCAAAAGGTAGTGGCCCTCCCCGAACTCGTTCCAGTTGTCGAGCAGGACGAGGCGGTTTTCCAAACTTCGGCCCGGGCGCGCGTCGAGCAGCGCCTTCGCTTTCTGCGCGAGCAGCTTGAATTCGGCGGGCGTGAGCCGCCACTGGACCTTGGAATAACGGAACTTCCAGGGCTCCTCGTCCCAGCCCATCGACAGCGTCAGAACGTGAGGTTGCGGCCGGTTGCGCCAGAGGTGCTCCTGCGCGGCGATCGCCTCGGCTCCGGTCGGCCGGAGGTTGCCGCCGAACGCGCCGGTAAAGGTGGGCCAGTGATACGCCCAGCTCGCGTCGAAACCGAGCCGCGTGATCCGCGCCGCCTGCCGTTCGAGTTCGGGCGGCCGGCCCCAGCAAGATTGGCCGAGCAGGTGGATGCCCTTGAAGCCCGCGCGCACGCAGGCGAGCCGCAGTTGCTCGAGCGCGGCGCGGGCCGGCGCCTCGCCACCGAGTTCGGCCACGAAGCGGTCCTGATTGTAAACGGAGAAGACCGGTTTGCCGTCGATCAGGAGGTAGTCGGGACGGCGGAAGTAAGTCTCGATCCAGAACGGCACCAATTTGGTGAGGAAGTCCTGTTCGTTCGTCGGAGCGGAGAAGGCCTTGTTCGCGTTTTCCCACATGAGCGCAAATTTGAAGTGCTCGCGGTGGCGGCTGCGCGGCAGGCCCTCGCGAATCCAGTGGTCGAGCGCGGGTCGCACCGCCGGTTCGGCGGCGTTGCCGGCCGCGCGATACCAGCAGACGAGGAAGAACGAAATCCCGTGGTCGACGGCCCACTTGATTTCCCAGTCGGTAACTTCCGGATCGCCCTCGTCATACCAGCCCAGCAGCGGTTCGCGTTCCGGAAAGCGCGCGATTGCGCCCCAACGGGAGCCGTCGTGCCAAAGTGGACACATGACGGCGCCGAGCAGGTAGCGCCCGGTGTCGACGGGCCGGGGGGCCGGGACCGCCGCGCCGACCGACGACGTGGCCGAGGCGAGTCCGGCGAACAGGAGAAGAGCTGCGCAGGTTCGGCGAAGGAGCATCAGCGGTTGGAGGGGTTGCGAACCGGTGCGGCCGGCAAACCCGCGGGACTCTGCTCCGCGGCCCACGCGTGCAGGCGCGCTTTCAGTCGCGCCACCTCGCCGGGATGTTGCGCCGCCAGGTCGCGCGTCTCGCCCTCGGGACTGCCAAGGTCGAACAACTGCCAGTGGTCCGGCGGGTGATGCAGCAGTTTCCATCGGCCCGACATCACGGCGGCCTGCGGCCCGAAGCGCCAGAACAGCTCCCGGTGCGGCGCCTCGCTCCGTTCTCCGGTGAGAAACGGCAGGAGGTTCACGCCGTCGAGTTTCCATTCGGGCCGGGCATCGACGCCCGCGGCCGCGAGCGCCGTCGGCAAGATATCGAGGGAAATCACGGGGTGCGGGTAAACGCGGCCGGCCGGCAAACCCGCCGGCCAAGCGGCGACGAAAGGCACGCGCGTGCCGCCGTCGGTCAGCTGGCCCTTTTCGCCGACGAGCGGCGTGTTGAGCGAACCGCTTTCCATGCCCGGCCGGAGCGGCGCGCCGTTGTCGCTGGTAAAGACAATGAGGGTGGCCTGCCCGAGTCCGCGTTCGCGCAAGGCCTGCCGGATGCGACCGACGCCATCGTCGATCGCCGCGATGAGGGCCAAACCCGCGCGGCGCTTCGGATCGGCTACGTGGGCGAAACGCGCCGGGTAGTCTGCCGCCGGCGCCAGCGGCACATGCGGCGCGAAGTAGCCGACATAGAGAAAGAACGGGCGCGTGCCGGCATGCCGGCCGATGAAGGCCAGCGCGGCCTCGGTCTGCACATCGACCCGAAAGCGCGAATCGTTGAGGAGCACGGGAGCGCCGGGGAGCGTCCGGCCCGCCAGATCGAAAGACGCGGCGTAGTTGCGATTCGCGCCGCAGAAATACTCGTCGAATCCGCGCCGCCCGGGCAGGTGGGGATCGGCGACGGTGGCGTTGTCGCCCCACAGAATCTCGTCCGGGGGAATGCTTTTCTTCTGGGCGGTGTTGGCCGGACTGGTCGCCACATGCCATTTTCCGACCAAGCCGGTGACGTAACCGGCCGCGCGCATCCGGTCGCCGATCGTCTGCTCGGACGCCGGCAACGGACCGTCGGCATTGGTCTCGATGCCGAAGCGCGTCGGATAGCGCCCCGTGAGGAGGCCGGCGCGCGACGGGACGCAGACCGGCGCACTGGCGTGGCCGCGCTCGAAGCGGACGCCGTCCGCCGCCAGCGCGTCCAAGTTCGGCGTCCGCACATCGGAGCGCACCCCGTGGCACCCCAGATCCGCCCAGCCCTGATCGTCCGAGACGACGACAATGATGTTCGGCTTCGCGGATACGGCGGGGCCGCAGGCGGCGGAGATGGCCGCCAGCGAGAGAACGAAAGCCAGCCGGCTCAGGAGCGATCCTGGAAACATTTCATAATCTCCTCGATGAACAGCCCGTGCCCGTAGGCGTTGGGATGGTTGAAGGCGTTGCCGAAAAGCGCGAAATAGGGGAGGCCCTCGCGATGCAGGTGCTTCCAGCGCGCGGCGGCGTCGGCCAACGCGTGTCCGCGGTCGACGGCGAATTCGCGGAGGAACGTGTCGAGCAATCGAGGCCGGCCGTCCACCATCTCGGCGAGGTCCATCGGCTGGGGCACCTTCTGGCTCGGGGTGACAATGAGCCACTCGATGCCGCGCGACCGGAACGCGGCGTCGATTGCGCCGTAGGTCTGTCGGAGCACGTCGGCGTCGAAGACGATGTCGTTGAGAAACTCCATCACGACGACGTCCGGATGTTCGCCAAGCACGAGATCGAAGCGGCATTTCTCCTGATTCTGCTTCGGCAGACCGGGAAAGTCGCCGTTGTGCAGCCACTGCGCTGATTTCGTGCCGCCGATGCTGTGATTGGCGTGCCCGATCCGGGCGGCGGGAAACGCCCGCGCCAGTTCCCGGCGCAGCCGATTCGCCCAGGCGTCCTCCGGGGCGACATCGCCGCCGACGGTGATCGAATCGCCCCAGCAGACGACCTTCACCGGCCCGCCAGCGCGCAGTTTTGCGAGGGTGCGGGGCAGGCGTCCGGTCGTGGTGGCGGTCGTCGCATCGGCCGCGCGGGCGACAATCGGAAACACCTGCGCCTCGCTCAGTCCGGTCGCGCCGAACGGGCGATAGACCCGAGCTATCGCCGTCGCGCCCGGCGGCGCTGCGGCGGGCTCGGGCACGGCCACATGCGGCGCGCCGCGGATGAGGCTGGCGCGGCCCGTCGCGTCCACCGCGACGGTGTCGATCCGCTGAAGAAAGTGCGAATACGAGACGAGCACGGGCGTCGTCGGTTTGATCGTCGGCTTCGGTCCGATTCCGAGAAGCGCAAACGGCGCCGACACCAGATAGTCCTCGCCGCGCCGCAACGTGCGCCCGCTTGCCTCGCGCACGGTCACACTGTCCCCGATGAGCGAACCAAAGGCGCCGATCCTGCCGGCCAAGGTGCTCTGCAAATGGGCTCCGACAAAAAAGCCCGACGGAGGTTTGTCGCCCAGCTGCAGCGGCTCGTCGCGCACTGTCACGACGTCAGCGGGATCGACGCGCAGCTCGGCCGCGGCTGTCACGCGCAGCCTTGCCTCGGCGGGGCCGTAATGCGTTGCGGGCACGAGGAGGCGGTCACCTCCGACGCGGAAGGGGGCAATGCGCTCCGCCCCTTTCCCGGGCGCTGCGCCACGAGCACGCGCGAGGCACGCGGCCCCGGCCACGGCCCCGGCGGCGAGAAACCGACGGCGCGACATCGCGAAGTCTTCAGGAGTCGGCATCAGAATGAAAAACTGGACGTGAGCATAAACGTCCGCGGTTCATTGAGCCGGTAGATGGCGACGTCGGGGCGGTTCGTGCCGTCGCGGCGATCCACGGCGCGATGCGGGAAAAGTTTATTTTCGTCGAGCACGTTGCGGACGTTGAGCTGGAGGCGCCAGTTGACCTGATCGAACAGCTTTCGCCGGTAGGTGATCCAGGCGCCCGTGGTGACGAACTCCTTGGCGTGATAGGGGCGGCCGGCGATCGCCACGCCGGCGGCGGTCTCGGCGAAACCGATGACGGTGGGACCGCGGAGGTTGGCGCTGGCC
>CAJAYO010000376.1 GCA_903948415.1 uncultured Opitutia bacterium
CAGCTGGCCCGCGGATAGCGTGCCCGAAGCCGTGATGTCACCCGTGACATCCAAGGCCACGGCGGGCGCCGTCGTCTTGTTAATGCCGACGAAGCCGCCGCCCGGATTGAGCAGCAGCGGCTGGTTGCCCACCGCTTCTTTAAACGACTGCACGTAGCCGGTGCCGTTGCCGGTATCATCCACGCCGAAACGCAGGCGCTCGTTCGTGTCGGCGCCGGTGATGATGAACTGCGGGGTGCCGGTGCCGGTGCCGGCGGCTGTCACCGTGAGGCGGGCCGCAGGCGTGGGGTTGCCGATGCCGACATTACCGGTATCCGTCGTCGAAATAGTGGAGAGCCCGGCGGTGCCGACGGACTCGGCATACTTGGCGCGGAAGGCATAGGCCGTGGAAACCAATTGCTGCCGGGGTGAAATCTCCGGATCAGCCGCGACCGTGCCATCGTCCACCGTGACGCCGAGGTAGCGGGTGGCCCCGCCAAAAACGGTGGCGGAATCGATCGTCACCGTCGGCTTGCCCTTGCTCGTCTCGGTATACCCGAGCGGAGTGCCCGCGACGGCAGTGCCCTGCCCGATCAGCACGCTGAACTCGCCGTCGGAAATCGTCACCGTCTGGGTCTCGGAGTAGAGCAGGTCGCCGACCAGCGTGCTCGTCGAGGACCCCCAGATGCGGAAGGTCACCGTGCGATTCACCGGCGTGCCGGCGCCGACGAGTCCGGCCGCGGTGCTCACCCGGCCCTGGTAGCTGACGAGGGCGGGCAGAACGGAGGTCTGCGCCTGGAGCGGGAGCATGGACCCGACGGCCGCCGCGAGGGCGAGGAGCGCCGACCAGACAAACGGCCGGGAGCGCGGGGCGGGCGCGAGCGGAGGGCGGGACACGGTGTTATTTTTCATGGGCATGGTGACGAGGAAGGTGAGGCAAAACCGGCAGAAGAAATGGCAGGACGAAGGTGAAGGGTGGGCGAAAAGGGACGGCGGCCGTGGAACGCAGGGAGCCCGCGCCCGCCCGAGACGGATCGCTCACCCGCAACCCGCGCGGCCACTGGGTTGCAGGTGCGGAAGAAGGGAAGAGTGCGCGCCCCGCCAGCAGATTTTGACGAAACGGGCATTGCACCTGACGAAACGGGCATTCCGGGCGAACGCTGCGCCGCCGCCGGCCGTGGGCGCCGCCGCCGGCCGGATCGGCCTCCCGAACACCCGGGCGGCCCACCCCGGGGCGACTTCCCCCAAAGCGCACGTAGTCTCCGCACGACATCGGCCATGACAAACGACCGCCCGCTGCCAGCGTCGCGCAACATCAACTCGACTCCTCAACCTGCACCTTCGGGCCCCTGCTCCCGCCTCATCAGGAAATTCAGCGGCCTGAGAACGCTCGCGCTGGTCTGCGCGTGCCCGGCCCTCGTCGCCCAGACCGTGCTGCTGCAGCCGCTGGTCATCGTCGGCGACAAGCTCACGACCGCCCCCGACGACATCGTCGGATCGACGGGCATGATGGATTCGCCGGGGGTCGCGGGCGCGCCGCGCGGCACCTATCAGGACCTGCTGGCACTCGTGCCCGGCGCCTACGAAGCCAATGCCAACGGCGGCCTCTTCAGTCTGCGCGGCCTCAATCAGGACGATCTCTTCGGCAGCCTTGGCACCGGTTCCAACGCCCTCGTCGCGGTGCTGGCGGACGGCATCCCGCTCTCCTCGGCGACCCTCCGCTTTCTGCCGCCGACCCGCTGGAACCTCGCCGGGGCCGAAGTGCTGCGCGGGCCACAATCGCTCTCCCACGGCCCCAACTCCCTGGGCGGGGCGCTGCTGCTCCACCGGCGCCAGCCGGCCTTTGCCTCCCAGGGCGAGGCCCTCGTCGAGGGCGCCGCCTTCGGCAGTTGGCGGACCGGCCTCGCGCAGGATTGGCCGCTGCGGCCGGAGGAACTCACCCTGCGCCTCTCCGGCTTCCGGCAGCAAAGCGACGGGGCCGAGCGCAACCGCTTCAACGACGATCCCGCGTTCGGCGCGACGGAGCGCGTCGATCTCGGCGCCACCCTCCTCTGGCGACCCGGCAAACAACCGGACCGGGTTTTCCAGCTTTCGCTGGAGCACG
>CAJAYO010000377.1 GCA_903948415.1 uncultured Opitutia bacterium
CCGAGTCTGGCCCGGCGTTTGCCGGATGCAGCCGCAGAGACGTTCGACCCCGCGCTCACGATCCAGGAAAACTGCTGGCACAGCGAGAGCGTGGGCCAGCCCGACGGCGGGTTTTTCCTCGATGGGCACCACCACGCGATGCTCGCGCTGTCCCGCTGGCCGCAACGCACCCGGCCGGGCATCATCACCCATCTGACCGGACTGCCGTTTCTCGACTACGCCGTGACGGTCAATGTGACCCCCGTCGAGGCCCGGCAGGAAGTGCGGCGCGAGGAGCAGGCCTCCGAGCGGCTCCGCGGTGAATACGCCGACCAGCCGCGGCCGTCCCTGCTGGTGGCCCTCCGCAAGAAGGAGCGGAAGGTCGAGGCGCTGAGCAGCGGCTTCGCGCGGCCGTTTCACGTCACCTACCTCATCCGGGTGTGGGCCCCGACGCGCGAGGCCCTGCGGGAAAAAATCGCGGCGGTGCAGGCCGCGGTCCACGCGATGGACGGCGCCCAGTATCTCGAATGCGCGCTCCCCACGACGGCCAAGAAACTGTTCTTTGCCTCGTGGCCGGGCTGGACCCATTCGTCCTACCGGCACCGCGAACTCTACGCCGAGGACACCTATCTCGCGGACCTGCTCCCCTTCTCCACGACATTTGTCGGAGCCCTGGCCACGGCCGAAGCGATCTACGACGGCAGCCACGGCAATCTCGTCGGCGTCAGCACCCAGACCGGTGGGTCGCCGCAGCATGCCGTCGTGCTGGGCATGACGGGCGCCGGCAAGTCCGAGGCGATGCACGACCTGCTCCTGCAAACGGCCGCGCATTTCGACTACACGTTTATCGTCGAGGAAGGGTTTTCGTATAAACGGTTCACCGAGCGGATGGGCGAGGTGCCCATCGTCGTCCACCCGGACGCCCCGCTTACATTCAACTATCTGGATACGCGGGCCCTCCCGCTCACCCAGCTCCATCTCGCCACCGCCGTGGCGCTGTTGGCCCGCATGGTCGGCGAACCCGACTCGGCCGAGCGGCTCGCGCTCCGGCAGGCCCAGCTCTCCCCCTACCTGCACCAGCTCTACCGCGACGCCCACCTCGACTGGTCGCGGCGTCAGCCCGCCCGCGCCGACGAGGTCCGCCGTTTGGCCGTCGCCGTGCAGCAGTGGCGCGAACGGATGCCCACGGGGGCGACGGCGCTCGAGGCCTTTGTGGAGTTTCGGGACCGGCGGGCGGCCCACGACGACGAGGCCCTGACCCTGCTCGCGGCACTCACCGACGAAGAGGTGACCCGGTTCGCGCACGAGCCCGCCACCGAACGGCTCGTCGCCCAGACCGCCTGCGCCTGCTTCGCGCCGGACGATTTTCCCACCCATGGCGCCCTAGTCGAATTGCTGGCCTACGCCCGTTTCCCCGAACACGCGAAAGACGAGACGGACCGGCTCGCGACGTTGCTCCGGGCCTGGAGCGCCGACGGCCCCTACGGCCGCCTGTTCGACGGGACCACGAACGTGTCGCTCCACGGCAAGGTCGCGCACTTCGAACTGGGTTTCATTCCGGAGCAGGCCGTCGAACTCAAGGCCGCGGTCGGCCTGCTCATCAGCGGCCTGGTGCGGCAGCACGTCCTCGCGTTGCCCCGCGCCCAGCGGAAACGCGTCGTCTTCGAGGAGTTGGCGCGGTTCCTCGACGTGCCCGGCGGCGAACGCATCGTCGCGGAGAGCTACGCGCAGTTGCGCAAGTTCAACTGCTGGGCGGTGAGTGTCGTACAGCAATACGCCCGCTTCCGCGCGTCGCGCATCCGCTCCGCGGTCATCGGCAACGCGAAACAGTTCTTTCTCCTGCGCCAGTCGGACCGCGGCGACCTCGCGGATC
>CAJAYO010000378.1 GCA_903948415.1 uncultured Opitutia bacterium
GAGCGTCATTCGCGAGGGTGCGTGCGGCCTCCCTCGTACCCCTGTAGAAGAACTGTAGAACCGGGACGTTTTTCATGACCGCCGACGAAGCAACAAGACCTGTGGTCGAGTGCTCTGCCACCGTGATTTCCTTCTACAGTGGCCTGTAGAACCGGGACGTTTTTCATGACCGCCGACGAAGCGAAAATGCCTGTGCTCGAGTGCTCTGCCACCGTGATTTCCTTCTACAGTGGGCTTCTACAGTGGAGGCCGATTTTGGGCTAGTTTGAGAAATGGTGAGCGATGCACCAACTTCGATTTTACCTCTGAAAACCCCATTTTGAACGGATGGGAAAAGGTGGGCAAAAACACCGTTTATAATTATGAGTCCTCTGCTCTACCACTGAGCTACTCTGACGGGAAGAGGGCGGAGACGTGCAGGTTCCCCCGGGAAAATCCAATCAAATTTTCCGGACCCTGTCTTTAACGCGCCGGATTACCTCCGGTTGTGCCCGCCCGAGCCACGGTTCCGCGCGGTCGGCGCGGGCTCCTTTCCAGCCGGGCCCCGCGGCTGATTGCGTCGATTTGGGCGAGAACCCGTTCGGCCGTGGGCCAGCAAACACCCGGTCATCGCCAAGAAGCGGCGCGCTTCCGCCAAAATCTGCGGCGTTGCGGTTCGTCCTTCCCGCTATTTTCCGCACCGATCCGTGTCGACCAACGCTCACAGCCAACGTCCAGGGGGACGTCGCAGTGGCTCTGACGCTTCGAAGAAAGCGCCCTCGGCATCGTGTTGCGCGCCCGTCGACGGGTGCGCGTCGGTTCGGCGGGAGACGATCCGCCGGGCGGCCTCACCGGGCACCGCTGGATCGGCGCCCCGGCCGGCACGTCCCCTCTTTTGCCTCAGTCTTGCCCAAGCCTTCAACCGCTCCGTCTCATGAAAACTGCCCGGGGCTTGCAACCGTGTGGCCCTTTAGAAGTCGGCCAGCAGGGCGCGCAGTTCGCGCTCGGGGTCCTCGTGATGCTGGTCGACGGCGAGGCGGAGCGCGTCGGCGAGGAGGGGTTGGGCGTCGGCGCGCCGACCGAGTTGCAGCAGCAGTTTCCCGAGCAGAATCCGCGGCATCATCCAGTCCGCTTTCTTCGCGACGCAGGCTTCGAAATGAGGCACGGCCTCCACTCCGCGTCCCTCGGTCACGAGGGCTTGTGCCAAACTGAAACGAAACAGTTCGTTGTCCGGCTCGCGGGCGACGAGCGCAGCAAAAGTCTCGGTGCGCGAGGCCATGCCTCAGAACTCGTCGACGAACACAATCACGGCCGTGGCGTTGTCCGGTCCTCCCCGGCGGACAGCGAGGGAAACAATGCCGCGGACGGCTTCATCCGGCGTGTCGACCGCGGCGAGCAGCTCCCCCAACTCGGAGTCGGGAATCATGCGGGTGACGCCATCGGTGCAAAAAAGATAGCGGTCGCCGACGGCCATCGGTCGCAGGATGAGGTCGACGTCGGGCGGGGTCGGCTGGCCGATGCACCGGGTGAGGGCGTTGCGGTTGGCTTCGTGATAATAGACGACTTCACCCTTGGCGCGACGCATCCGGGCCTCGTTTTCGACCGAGTGGTCCTCGGTCAGCCGGAAAAACTCGCCCTTGCGAAACAGGTAGGCGCGCGAATCGCCGACGTGGGCGAGCTTGAACACCCCGTCGCGCACGTAGCCAAACGTCAGGGTCGTGCCGATACCCATGGACGGGCTGATTTTCTGGCCGAGCAACGCCACGCTTTCGTTGATCTGGTGGACGAGGGCGGTGAGATTCGGTTCGTGGCCGGGCGCGACGGCATGCATCCCAGCGACGATTTCGTCGACCGTGTGCTGCGCGGCCTCGGCCCCGCCGGGCAGTCCGCCGACACCGTCAGCGATGCCGAAAAGCCCCAGGGCTTCGTCGCAAAGAAAACGGTCTTCGTTGTTTCGGCGGACTCGGCCGATGTCGGTAAGCGCTGCAGCGCGGAGCAAAGACATGAGAGTGGCGCGGAGCCTAGTCGGACATCGCTTCAGGCGAAAGGATGAAATTTCTGATTACGCGTTTCCCGTGTCAGGGTGGTGAATTCGGTTTGCGGCAGACAGTCGAGAAACAGCCGGCCATAGCTCTTCGCCAAGAGTCGCGAATCGAGCACCGTGATCACGCCGCGGTCGGATTGCGTGCGGATGAGGCGGCCGACGCCCTGGCGGAACTTGATCAGCGCGTCGGGCAACGTGAGTTCGTTGAAGGGACTGCCGCCGGCGTCGCGGATGTGCTCACACTTGGCCTCCGTAATGGGGTGGGTGGGCGGATCGAAGGGCAGCCGGGTGATAATCACCTGGGCGAGGGCATCGCCGGGCACGTCGACCCCGGTCCAGAAACTGTCGGTGCCGAACAACACGGCGTTGCCGAGGTCGCGCATTTGGTTGGCCAACTCGGTGCGCGACAGCTCCGCCCCCTGGATCAGGAACGGGCGGCCCGCCGCGCGAAAAACCGGCTCCAGCGTGGCCGCGACCGCGCGCATGTCCGTGTAACTGGTAAACAACACCAACGAGCCGCCGCGGACCGCCTGCGTGCAAAAACCCACATAATCCGCGAGCACGTCGAGGGCGAGTTTGGCCTCCCGCGGCGAAGGGAGGGGGACGTCAGCGGCGACGAAGACCCGCATGTTCCGGTCGAAATCGAAGGGGGATTTCACGACGACGGCGCGGGCGGAGTCGGCGCCGATCCGGGCGGCGAACGGTTCGATCTGGCCGCCCATCGCGAGCGTCGCGCTGGCGCAGGTGACGCTCGTGCCGCAGCCGAAGAGGTGCTGGCGCAGCGCCGGGGCCACGTCGATGGGGGCGCTGCGCAGCGTCACGATGGTTTGTTTCCGCCCGCCGCGTTCCGCCCAGTAGACGTGGCCTTTGTCGCCGAGGGTGAGCCATTCGCTGACGCCCGACTGGAGCGATTTGACGCGCTGTTTTTGCTCGAGCAATTCGTCGCGCTCGCGGCCGTCCTCCAGTTTGTCGCCGAGTTTACCCAAGATCCGGTGCAGTGCGCCGAGCGGACCGTCGAGCGTCGGCTCGGCGACGCCCTCTTCGCGCACGCGCACGACGGGGCGCTGGGCGAGCAGGCTGGCGGCGAGGAAATCGAAGAACTGGCGCGACGCATCGAGGGCGTCGATCACGAGTTGTTGCGCCTCGGGCCCGCCGATCTTGCGGAACAGGCCGCGTTTCGTGCGCGGGTTGAACAGATATTTCAACGCGCGGTCCACCCCGTAGCTCGAGAGCGAAAGCCCAAAGTTCGCGGTGGCGACTTCGGGCACGGTGTGCGCCTCGTCGAGCACCAGAAAATCATCGGCAAAGAGCACCCCGCGCGTGTCCTGGGTTGGGCCGTTGGCCTGAGCTCCGCCGGCGCTGATGAGCGCAAAGAGCAGCGCGTGGTTGACGATGACGAGGTTCGCCGAGCGCATGCGGGCGCGCGCGCGCTGGTAGAAACATTTTTCGCCGTCACAGTGCTTGCGCGAACAGGAGGACGAGTCGGCGTTGACCGCGTCCCACACTTCGGCGCGCGGCGGCGGGCGGAGGTCGTGGCGCAGGCCGCTGTCGGTTTGCCCGGCCCACTCGGCGATCCGCTTGAGTTCGTCGTAGTCGGCGTCCGCGAAAAGCGTCGTGCGGTCGGCCAGCGCATGGCCAAGGCGCGTGGTGCAGAGGTAGTTTGATTTGCCGACGAGCACGGCCGACTTGAATTCCGCGTAGCGCGCGAGGCTCGGCGTGGACTTGAAAAGCCGGCGGCACTTGGGGAGATCGCTCGTCTCCAGTTGCTCCTGGAGCGAGATCGTATGGGTCGAGACGATGAGTTGGCGGCCGGTGTCGACGGCGTGGATCAGACCGGGAACGAGGTAGGCGAGGGATTTGCCGACGCCGGTGCCGGCTTCGAACAAGAGGGGTTCGTCGCCCTTCATCGCGGCGGCGACGGCGCGGGCCATCTCCTCCTGCTGCGGCCGGTGGTCGAGCTTCAATCCGGTCTGCAGCCAGCCGTCCTCGGCGAAAATTTTCGCAGCGAGGGCGGGCGCGTGGCTGGGGGGCGGAGGCGCGGAGCCGGTTTCGTCGCGAAGGCCGATCATGAGATTGAGTCCGCAACCAATGGATTGGGCGCCGGGGGGCGCAAATGAATTTGCCGACCGCGGCGACGTCGGGGAACGTCTGGCCATGGAATCGCACGATCAGGCGGGCACGGAGTGGGTCGAAGAGCTGGTCCGGTTCTTGCGGACGCAGCCCGGGGTGACGGCGGTGCGGATCGATCCGACGGCGCACAGAGTCGCCGTGGCGACCGTGGGCAACGTGGCGCTCGACGGTCTGGAAAGTAAACTGGCGGCGACCATCGCGGCGGTCGAAGCGCAGCTGGCGGCGAAGGGCGTGGGTTTGGCGCCGGCGGGATTCTCGCTGCGCAAGGACGGCGCGGCGACCGTGATCGGGCGCGACACCTGTGCCACGGCCGAGAAATTGTGGCTGTGGCGGGAGATGGAATGGCCCGAGATCACCGCCGAACCGTTGGCCGAAGATCAGGAGTGGCGGCTCTTGGCGAAGCTGGCGACGGTGTGCGGCGCCGCCGGCATTGCGGGGCTGGTGGCGGGGTATTTCGCGCCGGACAGTCCGTGGATCGCGAAGGGATTTTTGCTCGTTGGCCTGATCTCGGGCGGTTGGGACGCGGCGGTCGACACGTGGGCCAATCTGAAGAAGCGGGAGATCGACATCCACTTTCTCATGCTGGCCGTCGCCGTCGGGGCGATGTTCATCGGGGCGTGGGGCGAGGCCGTGTTGTTGCTGTTTCTGTTTTCGGCGTCGGGGGCGATGGAGGAATATGCGTTGGATCGCACGCAACGGGAAGTGAGCGCGTTGCTCAAATCGTCGCCGAAGCGCGCCAACCTGGTGTTGCCCGATGGCGCGGAAAAGGAAGTGGCGGTGGAGGACCTGCAGGTGAACCAGCGCCTGCGCGTGAAGCCGGGCGAGGCCTTTGCGGCGGACGGCCTGATCGTGCATGGGAAGAGTGCGAGCGACGAATCCACGCTGACCGGCGAAGCCAACCCGGTGGAGAAAGGGGTGGGCGACCAGGTGTTCAGCGGGACAATCAATCTGTGGGGCGTCGTCGAGTTCAACGTCGTGCGGTTGCCCGCGGAGAGCACGCTGCAAAAAATCATCCGCCTGATCCAGACGGCGCAAAAGCTGAAGGCGCCCAGCGAGCGCTTCACGGACAAGTTTGGGACCGGTTACACCTACGCGGTCATCGGCGGATCGTTCGCGATGTTCCTGTTGTGGTGGCTGGGCTTTAATCTGCCGGCCTTCACGAATACGCCCGAGACGCGCTCGGCTTTTTATCGGGCGATGACGCTCATGGTGGTGGCGAGTCCCTGTGCGTTGGTGCTGTCGATTCCGTCGGCCATTCTCGCCGCGATCGCGTGGGGGGCGCGGCATGGTGTGCTCTTTCGGGGCGGCGCCGCCATCGAGAAGCTGGCCGACATCACGGCCGTGGCGCTCGACAAAACGGGCACGCTGACGACCGGCGAGCTGGCCGTCGTGGGGTGCGAAAGTTATCCGCGGGGCCGGGACCGCGAAGTGTTGCAGCTCGCCTACACGCTGGAAGCGAAGTCGCAGCATCCGATCGCGCGTGCAATCGTGCGCCATGCCAAGGCCGAGGGCGTGAGCGAGCTCGCCGTGGATGACTTCCAATCGATTACCGGCCAGGGGCTGCGGGGGAAAATCGGCGGGGCGACGCTGCTGCTCGGCCGGCGCGAACTGCTCGAAAGCGGTCCGCTCGCCGAGTGGGCCAAGCAGCTGCCGCCGGCCGCGGCGGAGTTGAGCGAAGTGTGGGTCATCGGCAAGGACCTCGTCGGCCGCGTGCTGTTGAAGGATCAAATCCGGGCGGAGTCGCGCGCAGTCCTCGCAGAGCTGAAGGCGAGGGGGATCAAGACGGTGATGCTCACCGGCGACCGGCGCCACACCGCGGAGGCGGTGGCTCAGGAACTCGGGCTCGACGAGGTGCGGGCGGGGCTTTCGCCCGAGGACAAAGTCGCGGCGATCCAGGCGCTGCGGGCCGAAGGCCGCAAAGTGGCCATGGTGGGCGACGGGGTGAACGACGCACCGTGTCTGGCGGCGGCCGACGTCAGCGTGGCGATGGGCGCGCGCGGCAGCGACGCGGCGTTGGAGCAGGCCGAGGTGATTTTGATGCACGATCGGATCGAAAATTTTCTCGCGGCGCATCGCCTGAGCCGGCGCGCCCGGGCGGTGATTCGTCAGAATCTCACCATCTCGCTCGGCGTCGTGGTGGTCATGGTCGTTGCCACGGCGTTTGGCGCGGTGCCCTTGTCCATCGGCGTGGCCGCCCACGAGGGCAGCACGCTCGTGGTTTGCCTGAACAGTCTGCGGTTGCTCTTTGGCTCAAATCGCGGCTAGCCTTGGCCGAACTTCTGGCAGGCGATCGCTCCCGATTATTCCCATGAAAACCCGGCATGTATCCCTCCTCGCACTGACGTTTGGCGTCCTGTTCACGGCCGGCTGCGCGACATCCCGCAGCGGCATTTACGATCGCTCCCAGGCAGGGCGCACGATGCGCATCGAAACGGGCGATGTCGTCGCGACGAGCGACACCGCCATCAGCGGAACCCAGGGCCCGATCGGCGTGTCGGGCGGCGGGTTGGTCGGCCACGCGGTCGGCTCGACCGTGGGCAAGGGCGCAGGCAGGGCGATCGCCGGGGCCGTCGGCGCGGTCGGCGGCGCGATCGCCGGCACGGTCACCGAAGAGCACCTCACGCGGCGCCCGGCTCAGGAGGTGACCGTCAAACTCTCCACCGGCGAAACCGTCATGGTTGTCCAGGAAATCCAGCGCGGCGGACCGTATGTGACGGGTGAGCGTGTGCAGGTCCTCTCGAGTGGCGCGGGCACGACCTTGCGCAGACTGTAAGGGCCGAGCGCGGAATCCCGGCGCCGGGAGTCCGTCGGTGGAGCAGAGGGGTTCAGCCCCGGCTTGCGCCTCACGCCCCGGGTGCCTTGGGTATCGGGCGACACACGATGAAAACCGCCCTCATCCCTTTCGTTGCCCGGTTCGCCGCGGGTTTGGTGCCGGGGGCCGTCGCCGCACCCGGGAAAGTGAAACGGGCGTTTCCCGACACGCAGCCCGAGGAGCGGAGGTTTCGGTTCGAGGGGAGGGGCGCCGGAAAGGCCGCCGCGACCCGCGGCTTTGCGCCCAGCCAACGGGCGGTGCCCGACGGGGCAAAGGTCATCGCGGGCTCCGCCCATTTTGCCGCCCTCGCCGCGAAGGGTTTCGTGATCGACACGCCCGCCATCCGGTCCGGTCCCGCCCTCGTCCGGCCGCTTACGCAACGGCCCGAAACCAAGCGCTGGCTCGTCTGGGCGTCCAACGACCTCGGCGTGCGGGGCGCCGCGCGCGCGAGGCAAGACCGCCGCTTCACGGCCGGGCCGGTGATCGGTATCGGCATCAACAGCACCGGTGGCCGCCAACCGCTGCGCCACCCGAAATCGGCCGACGGCTTCGGCGCGAGGCCCGCGCCGGTGCCGGGTGAGGGCAATCGCACCGCCGGACGGCGCGGCCGCTGAC
>CAJAYO010000379.1 GCA_903948415.1 uncultured Opitutia bacterium
ATGGTCGAGCAGCGCCTGGCGGAGGCGGACGTCGCCGACGGCTTTGTGCTCGACGGCTTCCCGCGCACGCTGCCCCAGGCCCACGCCTTGGCCGCAATGATGGCGCGCCTCCACCGCGCAGTGGCCGGTGTCATCGCGATCAAGGTCGCCGACGCTTCGCTCATCGAGCGCCTGTCCGGCCGGCTCATTTGCCGCCGCTGCCAGTCGCCGTATCACGCGCAGTTTCACCCTCCCCGCCAGCCCGGGCGGTGCGACCACTGCGGCGGCGAACTCTACCCGCGGGCGGACGACAATCCGGAGACGGTGCGCGCGCGACTGGTGACCTTTCACCGACAAACCGAGCCGCTCATCGCCTTCTATCGCGCGGCCGGTCTGCTGCACGAAATCAACGGGGAAGGCGACATCGCGCGCATTGCCGAGCAGTGTCTCACGACCGTCCGGAAAATCGCCAAACGCCCGGAACTCGGCGCGCTGCTCACGACGACCGCCTGAAGGCGAAAGGACGCCCATGTTCGAAACCGCGGAACTCAACCAGTCCTTGTCGGCGCAGCGTTACGACGCGGAACTGCCCGCCTTGCGGGCGAAACTGCTGCAGGCGCATTTCGACCTGCGGACCCGGAAATTTCCCGTGCTCGTGATTGTCTCCGGCGCCGACGGGGCGGGGAAAGGCGAATTGGTCCACCGGCTCAACGAGTGGCTCGATCCGCGCGGAGTGGAGACGCATGCGTTCTGGGCGACGAGCGACGAGGAGCGCGAGCGTCCGCCCTACTGGCGTTTCTGGCGGGCCCTGCCGGGCCGCGGCCGCATCGGAATTTTCTTTGGCTCGTGGTATACGGCGCCGATCATTCGCCGCGTCTTCCGAGAGACGAAGGTGCGGCAGCTGGATGTCGCGCTGGACCGGATTGTGGCGCTGGAGCAGATGCTGGCCGACGACGGCGCGGAAATGGTGAAGTTCTGGCTGCACCTGCCGAAGCAGGCGCAGAAGAAGCGGCTGAAGAAGCTCGAGGCGGAGGGGCGGATTGCGCCCGACGATTGGAAGCATTTCAAACTCTACGACCGGTTCACGAAAGTGTCGGAGCGGGCGTTGCGGCACACGGACACGGGGGCGGCCCCGTGGCACGTGATCGAGGCGACCGACCGGCGCTTCCGGGAGTTTACCGCGGGCAGCATTCTGCTGGAAGCGCTGCAGCGCCGGCTGACGGCCGCCGCGGAGACGGCTCGCCCGCGCGTTCTGCAGACGACGGTGGTGGCGCGGGCGCCCGTGCCGAAGGCTTCGATTCTGGACCATCTCGACGTATCGGGGAAACTGACGGAGGCGGAGTATGCGCGGCAGCTGGAGAAGCAGCAGTCTGCCTTGACGAAGCTCGCGTGGGCGGCGCGGGAGAAGAAAATTTCGACGGTGATGGTTTTCGAGGGCTGGGACGCTGCCGGCAAGGGGAGCGCGATCCGGCGCGTCACGCAGGCGATGGATCCGCGCCTCTACCGCGTCGTGGGAATCGCCGCGCCGACCGACGAGGAACGGGCGCAGCATTATCTCTGGCGCTTCTGGCGGCACCTGCCCCGGGCGGGGTTCACGACCATTTTTGACCGCTCCTGGTATGGCCGCGTGCTGGTGGAGCGGGTCGAGAAATTTGCGCGCCCGGACGAATGGAACCGCGCGTATCATGAAATCAATGCCTTTGAGGAGCAGTTGGTCGAGCACGGCGTCGTGGTGGACAAGTTTTGGCTGCACATCACTCCGTCGGAGCAGCTGCGCCGGTTCAAGGAACGGCAAACCGTCGAGTACAAGCGTTACAAAATCACCGACGAGGACTGGCGGAACCGGAAACAATGGGACGACTATAAGCGGGCGGTCGATGATCTGGTGGCGCGGTGCAGCACGGAATACGCGCCGTGGACGCTGGTGGCGGCGAACGACAAGCGGTTCGCGCGGGTGCAGATCCTCAAAACCGTGGTCGAGCGGCTGCGCGCGGCGCTCTGAACGGTCGGCCGCGCCGCCCGTTGTGCCCATGACCGTCGCGTCCGCCACCGCCCCGCCGAAAATTCCCGGCCGGCTCGCCGGCGAGCTGTGGGGCGGATTTGCGGCCATGTTGGTCGCGCTGCCGGCTGCCATGGCGTATGGCATCGCGGTCTATGGGGTGTTGGGTCCGGGTTATGTCTCGGCCGGAGTGCGCGCCGGAATCGTGGGGGCCGCGATCCTCGGTGTGCTCGCGCCGCTGCTGGGGGGCGCACCGCGTCTGATCTCCGCGCCGTGCGCTCCGGCGGCGGCGGTGCTGGCGGCGTTGGCCGCGGAGTTGCTCGGCGCGCCGTCGACAGGCGCTGCGGCGCCGGAGCCGGCTCGCATCGTGGTGTTGCTGGTGCTGGTGGCGGCGGTCGCCGGTGCCCTCCAGCTGGCGTATGGGACCTTGCGGGTCGGACGGTTGATCAAATACATCCCGTATCCGGTGGTGTCCGGTTACCTGAGCGGGGTGGCCGTTCTGATTTTCTCGAGCCAGGTGCCGAAGTTTCTGGGCTTGCCGGCCGAGTGGGCCACGTGGACCGGCGTGGTGTCGCCGGGGCGCTGGCAGGCCGCCGCGCTGGTGGTCGGGTGCGGCGCGATCGCCGGAATGGTCGCTGCACCCCTGGTGACGAAGGCCGTGCCGGCGGTCATCGTGGGCCTGGCCGGGGGGCTGGCGGCCTATGCGGCCTGCGGTTGGTTTGACCCGGCGCTCCGCCAGCTGGAGGGCAATCCGCTTGTGATCGGCGCGATCGATGACGGCGGCGGCGGCCTGGGGTCGGCCGTGTGGGCGCAATGGTCGGGGCTGCTCTCCGTGGGCTGGGCCGACCTGAAACTGGTGTGGGTGCCCGCGCTGACCCTCTCGGTCCTGCTTTCGGTGGATACGTTGAAAACCTGCGTCGTGCTCGATGCGCTCACGCTCGGCCGGCACAACTCGAACCGCGAACTGATCGGCCAGGGCGCGGGCAATTTGGCGTCGGCGTTGCTCGGGGGAATGCCGGGCGCCGGCACGATGGGCGCGACGTTGGTGAACCGCGAGAGCGGCGGCACGACGCGGTGGTCCGGAGTCGTCGAAGGCGCGCTGGTGGTGGCGGTGTTTCTCGTGCTCGGCCGGTGGATCGCGTGGGTGCCGGTTCCGGCGCTCGCGGGATTGCTCATGGTCGTCGCGTTTCGGATGTTCGACTGGCGGAATTTCGCGCTGTTGCGCCAGCGGTCGACGGTGCTCGATTTTGCCGTCATCGCCGCGGTGGTCGGGGTGGCCGTGAAGCTGAACCTGATCGCGGCGGCGGGCGTCGGCCTGGGGCTGGCGATGCTGCTGTTTATTCGCGAACAGATCCGGGGCTCGGTGATTCGCCGCAAAGTTTCCGGCAGCAAGTTTCCGTCGAAGCAGCACCGGCTGCCCGCCGAGCAGGCCGTGCTCGAACGGCGCGGGGAGCAGACGACGATCTGCGAACTGCAGGGCAGCCTGTTTTTTGGCACGACGGACCAGGTGCTGACGGAACTGGACGAGGATTTGAAGCGGTGCCGCTACCTCGTGCTCGACTGGCGGCGGGTGCGCTCGGTCGATTTCACGGCGGCGCATCTGTTGGAGCGATTCGAGGCGATGCTGAAGGAGCGGAACGGTTACCTGTTGTTCAGCCGGCTGCCGAAAGCGTTGTCGAAAGGCCAGGACCTGCGCCGGTATTTTGAGCAGGTCGGCGTCATGAAGGAGCAGGTGCGTCTGTTTGAAACGCTCGACGATGCGGTGCAGTGGGTGGAGGACCGGCTGTTGGCGGAGGAGTTGCCGGGAGACCGGGAGGCCGAGGCGCCGCTCGGTCTCGGCGAGTTTGAGGTGACGCGACCGTTGGCAGACGGCGGCGGGCGGGCCGTGCTCGAGGCGTGGGTCGAAGCGCGATCGCTGGCGGCGGGCGAGGTGGTTTTTCGCGCGGGAGCGCGGGCGGACGAGCTCTATCTGATCCGGCGGGGCATTGTGCGGATCGTGCTGCCGCTGGCGGATGACAGTCACCACAACCTGGCCTCGTTCGGGCGCGGAAATTTTTTCGGCGAGCTGGCGTTTCTCGACGGCGGCGTGCGCTCGGCCGACGCCCTGGCGACGACGGCGACGGACCTGTTTGTCCTGTCGCGGGCGCGGTTCGACCGGATGGCGCAGGCGAATCCGGAGGTCGGCATGCGGGTTTTCGCGGAGCTCGCCCGCGCGATCGCCCTGCGCCTGCGGCGGTCGGACGCGGAGATTCGCGCGCTCTACGATGCGTAGCCGGGGCGCGGGCGGGAACGGGAACAAAGATCCGCCGCAAGAAAACCAAATTATGCAGAGTGGGATCGCGACCGCGGTGTAGATTTCGCGCGTTCTCGAAAACCCGCTCGCATGAAAGGAGAGCCCCCATGAAACCACGGCAGATCGGATCGATCGTTCTCGGCGTCCTGGCGGCGCTGTGGCTGGCCGGATGTTCGACCCCGGCCACGCGAATCAAGGCGAATCCCGAAGCGTTTGCGCGGCTGACCCCGCCGCAACAGGCGCTGGTGCAGGCCGGCCAGATCACGCTCGGCTTCGATCAGGAGGCCGTGAAGCTGGCGCTCGGCGAGCCCGACCGCGTGGCCGTCCGCACGGACGCCGACGGCGAAACGATCATCTGGCACTACGTCACCTATGAGTCGAACGGACGCATGCTGTTCACCGGTCATTATCACACGGGACGTCACTGGTGGGGCTGGGGCGCGGCCTATCCTTACTATCTGGATTTCCCGGACCGGCGGGTGCGCGACCGCTTCCGGGTCGACTTCAAGCGCGGATTGGTCTCGGCCATCACCGAGGACCGTTCGTCGTAGCCGCGCACCTCGTGCGGGCACGAACCCGGGACGAACCTGAATTCAACCTCAACAAAGGATCTGCCATGCCCCGATGTGAAGTGTGCGGAAACGACTACGACAAGGCCTTCGAGCTCCGTCGCAACGGAGTGGTCCATGTCTTCGATTGCTTTGAATGTGCGATCCACGCGCTGGCGCCGACCTGCCAGCACTGCGGCTGTCGCGTCATCGGCCACGGTTTGGAAATTTCCGGCCGCACCTTTTGCTGTGCGCACTGTGCCGAAGGCGAAGGCGTGCACGGTTTCACCGACCGGATCGTCGAGGTGGTCGCGCATGGCTGACGGCCCACTGCCGGGGGCCGCGTCGCGCTGAAACTCACAACCCGCGTCCGCTTCCGACCGGTGGCTGCCGGAGCCGGTCGGGCGCCGGAACGCGGGGCCCCCGTGGATCGAGCTCACTCCGGCAAGGCAGGAGCGTTATGAAAACCCTGTTCCCTGTTTCCCGTTTCTTGCGGTGGACGGCGATCGGTGCCGTCGCTGGCGCGGCGGCGCTCGCCCCGCAGGCCTCGCCGCTGCCGAAGCTCACGGTGCAAGAGGCGCCGCTCGCGCGCGAGACCAAGCTCGCCACGAGCTTCGCGCCGGTGGCGAAGGGGGCGGCGCGCAGCGTGGTGAATGTTTACACGACGCGGCGGCTGCGCGACACGTTCAATCCGTTCTACGACGATTCGATCTGGCGCGACCTGTTCGGCGGGAAAGACTGGGGGGCGTTGATTCCGCGCGAACGCCGCACCCGGAGCCTCGGCTCCGGGGTGCTGGTGAGCGCCGACGGCTACATTCTGACCAACCACCACGTGGTCGCGGGGGCCGACGGGATTCAGGTCGTATTGGCCGACGGCAAGGAATACGCGGCCAAGCTCATCGGCGCGGATGAGCCGACCGACGTGGCGATCCTGCGGATCGAGGCCTCCGATCTCCCCGCCATCGCCCTCACCGACAGCGAACGGGTGGAGGTGGGGGATGCCGTGCTCGCGATCGGCAATCCCTTCGGAGTCGGCCAGACGGTCACGATCGGGCACGTCAGCGGACTGGGCCGCGGCGGGATGGGCATCGTCGATTACGAGGATTTCATCCAGACCGACGCCTCCATCAATCCGGGGAATTCCGGCGGGGCGCTCGTCGACGCGGAGGGGCGTCTGATCGGAATCAATACGGCGATTCTCAGCGGCACGGGCCGGAACCAGGGCATCGGATTCGCCGTGCCCATCAATCTCGCCCGCTCGGTGCTGGAACGCATCATCAAGGACGGGAAAGTGACCCGCGGTTATCTCGGCGTGATGGTGCAGCCGGTGACGGAGGACTTGGCGAAGGAATTCAAGCTGCCGCGGGCGACGGGCGCGCTGGTTGCGGAAGTGGCCCGCGGTTCTCCGGCCGCCGAAGCCGGCGTGAACGAAGGCGACATCATCCTCGCGTTTGACGGCAAGAAAGTCAGCGACAGCCGTCACCTCCGGCTGATGGTGGCGCAAACCGCGCCGGAGACGAAGGTGACGCTCACGCTTTCGCGGGACGGCAAGGAACAGACCCTGACGGTGAAGCAGGAGGAGCTCCGGCGCACGGGCATGAACCGCTCCGGGGAGGCCGAGGACCGCCGGTCGGGGCGGGAGCTGGACGATTTTTTCGACGGGGTTTCGGTCGGAGATCTCAATGCGCGGACGCGGCGCGAGTTCGATATTCCGTTGAGCGTGCGCGGGGCCGTCGTGATGGCCGTCGAGCCGTACTCGGCGGCGGCACTCGCGGGGCTGCGCACGGGGGATGTGATCACGGAGATCGATCGTCGGACGGTGCGGAATGCGGACGAGGCGATCGAGCAGAGCCGGCGGCGGGCCGGCCAGCGGGTGTTGCTGCGGGTGTGGAGCAAGGGCAGCAGCCATTATGTGATCCTGCGTTCGAGCGCCCACGGGGACTAGGCCGTCATCGCCATGAAAACACACACCGACAAGAGCGGCCCGAGATTGCGCGGCGCCGGCGCGTCCTGGGTCCAACCGACCGTGCGGAACCCCCAACTACGGCGGTCCGCGGTGCGGATACCTGTGGATCGCGAGATTTTGCTGGCCGGAGATTTGACGCTGCCGGCGGGCGCGCCCGGGGTTGTGCTCTTCGCCCGCGGGAGTGGCAGCAGCCGCCAAAGTCCGCGCAACCAGTTTGTCGCGCGGCAGATTCAGGAGGCGGGGGTGGGCACGCTGCTGTTCGATTTGCTCACGCCGGACGAGGAAGCGGTGGACGCCTACGACGGACACCTGCGGTTTGATATCGCGCTGCTCGCGGGCCGGCTGGTGGCGGCGACGCGTTGGCTGCTCGCAGAGCCGGACACGCAGGGGTTGGGGATCGGCTATTTCGGGGCGAGCACGGGCGGCGGGGCCGCGCTGGTGGCGGCGGCGGAATTGGGGACGACGATTGACGCGGTGGTGTCGCGCGGCGGCCGACCCGATCTGGCGGGCCCGGACCTGCCCCGCGTGGTGGCGCCGACGTTGCTCATCGTTGGCGAGCAGGACGAAGGGGTGCTGGAACTGAATCAAGCGGCCTACCACCGCCTCCAGTGTGAGAAGCACCTCGCGATTGTGCCCCGGGCGACGCACCTGTTCGAGGAGGAGGGGGCGCTGGAAAACGTGGCGTCCCTCGCCGCCGCGTGGTTCCGGCGGCATCTGGCAGCAAAGTGACGGTTCGCGCGACCCGCTACGGATCCCCATGAAAACGCGATTTCAGGACCGGACCGAGGCCGGCAAGATTCTCGCCGGACTGCTGCAGCCTTACGCCCACCGGGCCGACGTGCGGGTGCTCGCTTTGCCGCGGGGCGGCGTCCCCGTGGCCTTCGAGGTCGCGCAGGCCCTCCACGCGCCGCTCGAGGTGTTCGTGGTGCGCAAACTCGGCGTGCCCGGCCACGAGGAGTTGGCCATGGGGGCAATCGCGAGTGGCGGCGTGCAGGTGTTGAACGAGGATGTGGTCGCCCAACTCGGCCTCTCCGCCACCGCGATCGAGGCGGTCGCCGTCCGCGAACGGCGGGAATTGCAGCGGCGCGAACGCCTGTATCGCCACCAACGCGCCGCGCCCGGGGTGCGCGGCTGCACGGTCATTCTGGTGGATGACGGCATA
>CAJAYO010000380.1 GCA_903948415.1 uncultured Opitutia bacterium
CAATTTCGCGGGTTCGCTCCAGCACCTCACCCTGTGGAACGCCACGGCGGGGGTAACGTCCGGGCGGCCCGGCACCACCACAACCCTCACCGCGACGCCGCTGCCCAACTTCTATTTCGACCGTTGGCGGTTCGTCGGCCTGCCGCACGGAACGCTCGCCAGTCCCACCAGCCGGTCGACGCTCTTTACGTTTGGTCTCGGGGACACCGGGCTGGAGCCAAACTACGCGCTCGGCAGCACGCTGACGGTCCAAGACGGGGAGGCCGACGTTGATGGTGGCATTGCCGGTCGGGTCATTGCCATTCGGCCGAAGGTTCCGCCGGGCTTTGTCTTTACGCGTTGGGCGCGTGATTCGGCCTTGGCGACCGGCACGATCGCCGATCCGGCTCTGCCGCATACGACCTTCACCATGGGGACCGGCAATGCGGCGATCCAGGCCAACTACGTGCCGGCCCCGCCCCCGCCGGTTGTCACCGCCGGATCGGCCTCTGCGACGGTGGGCGTGGGGTTCACCTACCAAATCCAAGCGACGAACATGAGCTCCGTCGGGAGCTCCTTTGGTGTGACCCAGCTCCCTGCAGGGCTCGGTTTCAATGCGGCGACGGGATTGATCACCGGAACCCCGGCCCAAGCGGGTTCATTTACCCTCAACGTTTCCGCCACGAACGTCGCGGGCACGGATACGAAGCCCCTGGTGCTGACCATCGCGAAAGGAAACCAATCGATTGCATTCGGCCCCCTGGCGGATCGGACGACCGGAAATTCGGTGTTCAGTCTGAGCGGTTCGGCGAGCAGCGGCTTGCCGGTTACCTATGCGGTTCTCAGCGGACCGGCCTCGGTGAGCGGAAATGTCGTGACCCTCTCCGACGCAGGCACCGTCGTGGTGCGCGCGAGTCAGCCCGGCAATGCGAACTACTTTCCGGCCAATGCCGTAGACTGCCGTTTCCAGGTCACGGGCACCGGTGGGGGCAGCACGGTGGTTGTGATCACGACCCAGCCGGCGGATCAGACGGTCGTCGTCGGCCAACCGGCCCTCTTTTCGGTCGGCGCCATCGGCGGTGGCGGAGGGGCGCTCAACTTCCAGTGGCGCAGAGACGGAATCGATTTGCAGGATATCAACGGACAGCAGGGCTCAAACACGGGCAATCT
Organism: uncultured Opitutia bacterium; assembly: GCA_903948415.1. Classification (GTDB taxonomy): domain Bacteria; phylum Verrucomicrobiota; class Verrucomicrobiia; order Opitutales; family Opitutaceae; genus GAS368. The sequence continues at coordinate 1,150 of CAJAYO010000380.1, forward strand.
CAGCCTCCCTCATGTGACCCCCGCTGACGCCGGTTCCTACGTGGTGGAGGTCACTGGTCTCGGCGGGGCCAGCGCCATCAGCAATCCCGCCATGCTCGCCGTGGTCGGCAACCTCGGCGCACCGCTGGCGACGGCTGCGACCGATGTGACCTCGAGCTATTTCACGGCCAACTGGGGCGCCGTCGTCGGCGCTACCGATTACGGCCTGGATGTATCCACCAGCCCGACCTTTGCCGCGGGTGCCTTCGTCGCTCCCTACCAAAACCTTCTGGTGGGTGCCCAGCCGTTCGCCGTCGTGACCGGCCTCACGGCCGGTCGCATCTACCATTTCCGGGTCAGGGCAGTCGATCGGCCCATGGCCAGCCTGAACTCAAATACCGTCAGCGCGACCACCGTCGGCAGCTTCGGAACCCAACCCCAACTCAACACCCACCTCCCTTCGCCATGAACCCTCCCGCCGAAACCTCCCGTGTCTTTCGCCGATGGATTTTTCTCTGCGCCGCTCTCGCCTTGCCCGGCTTGGCCGCCGCCCAAGGCCCGGCTGCGGCCCGCGCGGCGGAGCTCAAAGCGAACCTGCAGCGGCAGAAGAACAATTTGGCGCAAAGTGCCGCCCACTATCTGGCGGGGCAGGCGGCCGTGGCGGAGCAGACGCTGCTCGCCGACAGTCTGCACAAGGCGGGCACCGCGGGCTGGCGCCATGAGGCGGGTGTGAAGTGTTACAGCATGGCGCTCCACCTGCGTTCGGTTGGTCAGGAGGCCACGGCCCGACTCGTGATCGCCCAAGCTCTGCACCACTTGGACGTCGCGGTCTCCCTGGCCCAGGCCAAGGGAGATCCGATCGCGGCGGCGGCGGCCCATCAATTGGCGGGCGCAATCCAGGATGTTTTCTTGGGTGACATCAAATCGGCGCTCTCCCGGGCGCAGGAAGCGAAGCGCCTCAATCCGAACGGCAAGTATGTGAATCATGAGTTGGCCCGGCTGACACGGGCGGACGAACAGACGTCCGCTCGAAAACCCGGTAAATAATCACCCTCAATTTACGCCGTATGAACCGTCGACGTGGAGCGACCTTCGGCCTTTTGCTCCTCTGTGGTGCACTCGCTTTTAGCCGGGGCTATTCGCAGGGAGGCAATGCCGCGAAAGTTGCAATTTGGGTTTGGGGTGAGGCGCGGGCCGATGACTTTGGCGAAGCGGACAGCGCAAGCTACGGTTTTGATCTTCCCGAAGCTTTTTTCGCCGGAGGGAACGGAAGCACCACGGTGCCGGGAGCCAATTTTTCCGCGTCCGGGGTCACGGTCAGCCTCGTTCCCGGCAAGGCCTATGTCGTCAATACGAACGGGAGCAATCTGGCGGAGTCGAACATCCGGGCTTCCGCGCCCCCGGGCTACGTGATCGAATTCAACGGTATCGAGCGCACGGTCTACGGCGATTCGACGATGACCCTGCGGATCGTATCCAAATACCACACGTTCTTCGGACGGGCGGGCACGTCTTCCTCCCTCTCCACCGGTCAGACGCACTGGCAGGTTGCCCTCGGTTATTTGGCCAATGGCGATCCGGCCCGTTCGCTCGCCATCGTCGATGTAGGGACCGACGCCAGCTGGAGCAGTGCGTTTACGCCGAAAGGGCTGAGTCTCCAGTCGTCCGACGTTTCGGCGATTCTCGTTCCAACGAGCTCCGGTCCGTTTGTTGCCGGGGAAATCCGTCAGGTGGTGGCTCCGGAGGTTGTGGTCGATATCGTGCCGGCCGCCGGTCGCACCTCGTATGAGATGAATTTTTACCACCGCGCCCGCGTGTCACCGGCCGCCCCCTACACCCCTACCGGTTCGCCTTACGTCAAATACACCGTCGCCCGCGATGGCAGTGACACAAAACTCAAGATCACGCGCACCGATCTGAAAGAAAACGCAGCCGCGGGCGATCCGCCGGTGCGCACCTCCGTGACCACGTTGGAACGGACCGGCACCGCGATCGACAATTTCGTCTGGAAAATGGAGGACTGGCATCTCAGCGGAGAGCCGGCCCAGGTGATCGAAACCGCCGTGTGGTCGGCCAACACCACGGGAAGGTTAACGACGATTACGCGGAAGGATGCGACGGGCGCGACCGCGTCGGTCATCACCAAACAATACCGGATGTTCGCTTGGGGTGAAGAATGGGTGGGCATGACCCGGGGCCTGACCAACCCTGTGACTACGACCGCCGCCTACCCCGTGGCCGCCGGCTTCCTCCGCACCGAGAGTTTCACCGGGGGCGGATGGGAGGCCCGCCTCTACAGCGAAGTGTATGGCGGTCGCCTGATGCGTCTCCACCGGCCCTTTAACGGCAGTCCGGCCTCGCTGCCGGCGATCAATGCCACGACGGGGCTGTGGGACACGACCGCGGGCGAGGTCACTCAACTGACCTATGCACCGGGCGAGTTCGACCGGGTGGCGACCAGCGTGACGACGGTGAACAATGTCCAAACGGCAAAGTCGACGACGGTCTATCTTGATCCGCCGATTCCTCAGCCTCCGCTCGTTCCCCAAGCCGTCAACGGGGCCCGCTACGTGGTCGCGACCCGCACGGATTGGGTGACCAACGACACCGCCGCGCCCAAGCTCCTCACCTACACCAAATTTTACCGCGAAGATGCGGACAGCTTTCTGCTCCGAAACCAGCTCCATTCGGTGCAGAACCCGGACGGGACCAAGCAATCATTCGCCTACCAGTCGGGGGATTTCGATGAGACCACGTTTGCCTTCACCGCGACCGCCGGTGGCGGGGCGGCGGTGCGCGTCGCCGTGGTCAAAGGCACGATTCAGGCAGCCGGCAGCGAGTCGCCGGCGCTTAACCGCTTCACCCTGCCGGGTGACGCCCCCTCGTCCGTCTATACGTTGGACGCGATCTATCTTGTCTCCGGAAAATCGACGGCGGAGGTGATGATCCGCGATGCCAGTGCCCGCCTGCGCCGGCAGGAGACGTATCTGCGGTCCGACGGCACGTGGACGCTCCTGACTTCGGCCAACTACATCTATGATTATGCCAATCGCCTGATCCGAAAAGAAGTGAACCAAGGCGAGAGCTACGCCAGCTACGTGGCGTCCTACCAGACCGTATTGAATGAGGCTCCCGTGGACACCGGGGTCCTCCAATGGGAGCAGGACGAGACCGGCATCAAGACGGCCTACACGTACGACGCCGCCGGCCGCGTCGAGACCGTGACCAAGAAGGGCGTCGGAACGATCGGCGACTTGAAGACGACCTTGACCTACGATGCGGACGGCCACGTGCTGACCGAGGTCGTTGGTTCGGCCGGCGGCGAGACCCTGACGACGCGACGCACGTTTGACGATGCGGGCCGGCTCAAGAGCGAGAAATTTCCCGGCCTCGGCTCCACTGACTACGCCGATGATCCGATCGCCCGCACGCAGACCGTCACCTCGCCGGCGGCGACGACACGGACCGAGACCTACGAGATCGACGGCCGCCTCTCGAGCGTCACCGGCACCGGCGTCGTGCACGAACACTATCATTACGAGGTCGACCCGCTCACCGGGGAAAGGATCGCCCGGGTCAACTTCGGCGCGGCGGGCAGCCCCCGCCAGGCTGAGTCGAGAAAAGACCAGGTGGGCCGGCCCACGACCCACACACGCCCCGGTTTCACGGGCCAACCGGAGGTCGTCGAGCGTTTCACGTACGACGGTGTGATCGGGAGTGCCGCTACCGGACAACTCACCCGGACCACGCGCACCGGGTACGCTCCCACCCTCTACGAATACTCCACGCTCGGGACCCTCAAACGCCGCGGCCAACGGATCTCCGCGCTCACCGGCACGCTCGAGCCCGCTTCGGACGACCGTATCGTCGATACCGACACGTTTTTCGAATCCTACCTCGGTGCCTGGTGGCTCACGAGCACCACGGCCACCTACTTCACCGCCGGCAGTGGGGCGAGCCATGTGGTGGCGAAGTCGCGGACCCGCCTCACGGGATTCACGGGGGATCGTCGCGCCGAGGTGCGCTTCCGCGATGCCGAGAACCAGACCGAAGAGCCCGGAAACCAATCCGAGGAACGGGAAGTGATTCGCACCGTCGACGTCGACTCGCCCAACGCGACCGTGAGAGTTAACACCAAACGACCCGGCCACGCGTTCGAGCAGGTGGCAGTCAGCGTCAACGGTCTCGCGACCTCGGCTACGGACCACGACGCCAATCCGTTCGAGACGACTTACGATGCATTGCACCGTGTCTCGACCCGCGTCGACCCCCGCTCCCGTGCGACCACTCTGCATTACCACCCCACCACGCCGTTGGTTTCCTGGATCGAGGACGCCACCAAGACCACCACCGCTCCCGGCAACGCGGTCGCCTTCGGTTATGACTCCTCGGGCCGCGTCACCGCGGTGACCGACCCCACCGGCAAGGTCGCGCGCACAAGCTACCATCGCTTGGGCCAAATCCTCCAGCAGTGGGGCGACGCCGTCTACCCGGTTTCCTATGATTACACCGCCTTGGGCGAACGAAAGACCCTCACCACCTACCGGTCCGGTCCCAATTGGGCGGGCGAGTTCTGGCCGGGAGGCACGTCGTCCAGCGTCACAACGTGGACCTATGACGGGCCCTCCGGGTTTTTGAGCGCCAAATCCGACGCTGTGGGAGCCAGTGTCGACTACACCTACAACCTGCGTGGGCACGTCTACCAGCGTAAGTCTCCCCGCCGTTTTCCGTCCGATTCCCCGGCCGCGGCCGACCGCATTACCACCACCTACGGTTAC
>CAJAYO010000381.1 GCA_903948415.1 uncultured Opitutia bacterium
GACGATGGTGCCGGGAACGCCGAACGCGCCGAGCGTGGGGCCGATGCCGCGGATGAGGACTTTCGTCGGCGTGGAGCCGCCAAGCACGAAGCCCATCGTGAGACCCGCGCCGAGGTGGTTGCGCACGGAGACGTTGATTAGCCGCGGCGTGGTCGTCGTGAATGAAGCGGTGGGCGTGGCATCGTAGATTTCGGCAATGACTTTGCCGGTGCCGGAGCCGACCGCGGAGACCTTAACGGAATTGTCGCGCGTGGTGATGCTCGCGGTGGTGGCCGCGTCCCTCGAAGTGGGCCCGGTGTAGGCAAACGCACCGACGCCAGCCCGCGCGGCAGAGAGCTGCGACGAACCGCCCCCGTTGTCGTTGTCGCCGGTCTTGGTCGAGCCCGCGAAGAGTTCGAGCCTGGGATCCTCGAGTGTGCCCGCCGAGCCGCGCCCAGTGTCGGGCGCGCGCCTTGGGGTGGGCTCGGGAGGTGAAAAAAATTCGCGGTTGTCGATGGGGACCGAAGCCGATGCTACGCGAACTGGTCGGTCAGGGTTGTGCAAAAACGTTTTCCGTGATCGGGATTACGCGAACTAAATCTCAATCAAACGAAAGTTCGGCGAACAACTCGGCGAGCGGGAGGCGGAAGCCGGGAAGCACGTCTTCGCCGTCGAGGGCGTCGGTCACACGCAAGCGGCGGTCGGGTTCGAGGGTGCGGTGAACGACGACGTTACACTCGACGGGGCTGATGATCCACGCGAGGCGCGTGCCGCTCTCAAAGTAGTCGCGCAATTTTTCGACGAGGCGGAGCGGGCGGTCTGTCGGGGCGACGATCTCGACGGCGAGGTCGGGCGCGCCGCGAAAAAATCCTTGGCGGGCTTCCGGTGTGCGCGGCACTCGCGCCGCCGCGATGAAGCTAAGGTCGGGACAGCGCAGATTTCCCGAGCGCATCCAGCAGCCGAGGTTCGGGCCGCAGACGATACCGGGGCGGTGTTGCGCGGCTTGCGTGCCCATGTGCGTGGCGAGCGCGGCACCGAGGCGAGCGGGGTCCATGCCCGACCGAGTCAGGCGAAGCTCATCGTCCACCAACTCGCATTTGCAGCCGTCGTGAGGAAAGCGCATCCGTTCTTCCTCGGTCCAAGTCGTGGCGGCGGCGTCCCTCACGCGGGCGAGCGCGTGAGGAATGCGAGGTGAGGCAAGGCGGGAGTCGGATAGCACGGGGAGTCGCGGGCGAAAACGACGGAGAAGTTGGCCGCAAAAAGGCGCAGACGGCGCAAAAAACCGGAGTCCTTTTTTGTGCCTCTTGCGCTTTCTTGAGGCCAAACGGTTGCCTCCGAGACGGAGAAAATCTTACGGTTTCCGCTACGGCCAATTACCCAGCGCGTGGCGCGCACTCACTTCATCGTCAGCCACTGGCCGAGGGGGCCCTGGTAGAAGCCGAGGAGGACGCTCGCGAGGGCGAGACTGCCAAGCGTGAGGCCGCTCACAAAACTGACCGGCGTGCGCGCGGGGCGCGGATCGGCGGTATCGGCGGGCGGCGTCCACTGCTCAAAGAAGGCGGCTTTGATCCAGCCGAAGTAATAGTAAATCGAGATCACGACACCAGCGGCGGCGAGGGCGAGGAGCCAGCGGGCGCCGCCCTGAAAGGCCGAGATAAAGATGAAGAGCTTGCCCATGAATCCCGCGAGCGGCGGGATGCCGGCGAGCGAGCCGAGACCGATCGCCAGCACGGCCGCAAGGAAGGGACTCTCTTTCGCGAGGCCGGCGTAGTGGTCGAGGTCCTGGTCGGAGTCGTTGGCCCCGGCGACGTGGGTCATCACGCCGAACACCGCGAAGGACGCGATGAGGTAGGCGAAGAGATAAAAATAGATCGCGCCCTGGGCCATCGGCACGGTCGCGGAGGCGACAACGCCGAGGAGGAGGAAACCGGCGTGCGAGACCCCGGAAAGACCGATGAGGCGTTTGACGTTGTGCTGCGTCAGCGCGGCGAGGTTGCCGAAAACAATCGTGGCCGCAGCCATCGCGGTAAGCACCGGCATGACCAGCCACGCGTAGGACGCGAAGACGTCGCGGGCGAGAATCAGGAGAACGGCGAAACCCGCGGCTTTGGAGCCAACCGCGAGAAACGCGGTGACGGGCGTCGGCGCCCCCTGGTAGACGTCGGGCACCCAGATCTGGAAGGGAAAGGCGCCGATCTTGAAGGCGACGCCCGCGAGGACGAGGACGATGCCGGTACTGGCGAGGAAGTGGTGCGGGTTGGCGGCGAGGAACTGGGCGAGGGCGTTGAAGTTCATCGCGCTGGCCGTGTGGGCGGGCAGGTCGGGGTTGCCGGCAACCCCGTAGAGCAGGGCGATGCCGAAAAGCAGCATCCCCGAACTGAGCGCGCCCATCACCAGGTACTTCAGGCCGGCCTCGAGGGAGGCGGTGCTCGTGCGGAAATAACTGACGAGAATGTAGAATCCGATCGTGACGGTCTCGAGGGCCACGAAGAGCATCACGAAGTGGTTGCTCTGCGCGAGGAGCATCATCGCCCCGGTGACGATCAGCACGAGGTGGTAAAACTCGATGCGCGGCATCTTCTGCTTCGCGAGGCTCACGCGGGCGAGCACGCAGACGAGGATCGCCACGAGCAGGAAAAACGCGCGCATCACCTGGCCGGGCTCACTGTGGTGGAGCAAACCGTTGAAGGTGTCGTGGCCGAGGGTGGCCGGACGGAAGTTGAAGAGCAGACCGGCCAGCGTACCGACGAGACCGGACAGAGCGAAATCGGGGATGTAGACGTGGAGCTTTTTCGGCAGCACGATCTCGAGCCCGAGCAGCGCGAGCGCGAGACAGGCGAGCATCAGCTCGGGGAAAATGGCCCCCCACTGGTTATCCGCCGCGGCGAGTTTGACGACTTCGAGATTCATCGCAGGTGGAGAGCGTTAAAGGGAAGGAGCGGACGGAACCACGCGGGCGGGCGCGGCGGCAGCGGGAGTCAGCGCGGCGTTGATCGGCCCGGTGAGCGACTTCGGCCAGAAGCCGACGAAGAGGAGCGCCGCGAGGAGAATGAGCGCGGGAATTTTTTCCGGCCAGCCGAGATCGGCGGGCGGGCGCGCAGCGGTGACTTTGGCGAGGGCCTCGGTCGACGGGCCGAAGAACACCCGGGCGGCGGAACGCAGACCGTAGACGGCGGAGATGACGACGCCGGCGACGGCGAGGGCGGTGATGAGCGGGGAGAATTTCCAGAGGGCGACGAAGATCGCGAGTTCGCCCCAGAAGTTGGCGAAGCCCGGCAGGCCGATGCTGGCAAGCGTCGCGGCGACGAAGAACGCGGCGAGGACGGGGGTCTTCTGGGCGAGTCCGCCCATTTCATCCATCGCGAAGGTCTGCGTGCGGTGGTAGATCGCGGTCGCGAGGAGAAAGAGGAGCGCGACGGAGAGACCGTGGGCGACCATGAGCAAGACGACGCCGCCCGGGCCGATGATGCCGCCGGCGGCGATGCCGAGGAACGCGTAGCCCATGTGCATCACCGAACTGTAACCGATCATCTGCTTGAGATCACGTTGGGCGATGGTGATGAGGCCGACGATGAGGATGTTGCCGATGACGGCGAGCCAGGCGAGCGGGTGCGACCAGTGGGCGAGGCCGTCGGGCAGCAGCGGCAGGGCGATTTGGATCAGGCCATAGAGGCCGAATTTTTTCAGCACCCCGGCGTGAAGCATCGCGGCGGAGCTGGGCGCAGCGCCGTAGCCGAGGGGCGCCCAGGTGTGCAGGGGCCAGAGCGAGACGAGGACGCCGAGACCGAAGAGCAGCAGACCGGCGATGTTGTGCTGCAGCGTGGCGCCGAGCGGATGGGCGGCGAGGTGGTCGCGGAGGGCGATGAGGTCGAACGTTTGCGCCCCGCTCTTCACGTAAAGCATGATCAGGCCGAGGAGGGAGACCATCGCGCCCAACGTAAGGTAGATGGTCAGCTTCATCGCCGCGTAGCTGCGATCGCGACCGCCCCAGACGCCGACCATAATGAAGGTCGGGATCAGCGCGAGTTCGTGGAAGAAGTAGAAAAAGAAAACGTCGACGCTGGCGAACACGCCCATCAGGCCGCCCTGCATGATGAGCAGCAGCATGAGGTAGATCTTGAGCCGCTCGGCGCCGGACTGGATCGCGTAGAGACCGGCGGCGAGACCGACGAGGGCGGCGAGGACGAAGAGCGGGAGCGAGATGCCGTTGAGGCCGAGTTTCAGGCCGATACCGAGGCCGTCGAGACCGGTCGAGTAGCGCGTGAGGAAGGCGTAGCCGTGGTCCTTGGCGACGTCGCCGAAATGGAACCAGACATGCAGCGCCATGAGCACGGGAATCGCAAAGGCCCCGTAGGCGAGGAGCACCGACCAGCGCTTCGGCAGACCGAGCGCGATGGCGAGCGCCAGGGCGAGCGGAGCCGCGATGGAAAGGAGCAGAGGATCGAAAGGCAGTTGGCTCATCGCAAAATCAGAGGGTCACCACACCGGTCGCAAACAGCCACAGACCGACGAGGCCGAGGAGGAACCAGTAGACGTAGGCGTTCAGGTTGCCGACATGGAGGGCGCGGGCGCCGAGGCCGCAGAGACCGACGAAACCGGCGAGGCCGCGGACGATCAGGCCGGCGAGGAAGATTTGCTCGAAGAAATTAACGAAGAGGGCGAAGCGCTGCTGGATCTTCGCGACGTAATAATCGTAGGCGCGGTCGAACGAGTTCTTGAGCGCGGCGAGCGCGGCGAAAAGACCGGGGGCCTTGTCGGCCAGGGTGTCGGTCGGAGTCGATTTCCAGAACGTGTAGCCGATGCCCGCACCGACGATCATCACGCCGACGCTGGTGATGAAAATGATCGTGTGATCGGCGCCGTGGGCGACGGGAATGAGGTCGAAGATGCCGGAGAAAACGTTCGGGTAGAACGCGGTGTAGCCGGCGACGAGCGAGAGGAGGGCGAGGAAAACGAGGGGCAGCGTGAGGCTGAGGCCGCCCTCGTGGGCGTGCGAAGCGTGGTCGCTGCGCGGCTCGCCGAGGAAGGTGAGTTTCCAGAGGCGCACCATATAAACCGAGGTGAGGACGGCGGTGAGGGCGAGGAGCGCGAAGACGGCTTTGTTATTGGCGAAGGCGAGGTAGAGGATCGCGTCCTTCGAGAAGAAACCGGCGAGATAAGGGAAGCCGATGATGGCGGCGACGCCGATGGTGAAGGTCCAGAACGTGAGCGGCATCCGCGTGCGCAGGCCGCCCATTTTGAAGATGTCCTGTTCGTGGTGGCAGCCGTGGATAACGGAGCCGGAACCGAGGAACATGAGGGCTTTGAAAAAGGCGTGCGTGGTGAGGTGGAACATCGCGGCGCCGACGCCGGCGGCGAAGACCACCGTATGCGCGTCGGTGCCGTGCCGATGGGTGCTCGCGAGCGAGCCGAGGCCGAAGGCGGCGACCATGTAGCCGAGCTGGGAGAGCGTGGAGTAAGCCAGGACCTTCTTGATGTCACTCTGCGTGATCGCGCAGAGGGCGGCGTAGAGGGCGGTGGCCGTGCCGGTCCACAGGATGACGGTGAGCGCGTCGGGCACCATCAGGACGTTGATGCGGCAAAGCATGTAGATACCGGCGGCGACCATCGTCGCGGCGTGGATCAGGGCGGAAACGGGAGTCGGGCCTTCCATCGCGTCGGGGAGCCAGACGTGGAGGGGAAGCTGGGCGGACTTGCCGACGGCGCCGCAGAACAGGAGGAGCGGAATGAGCGTGGAGAAGACCAGGGTGTGGGCTTCGCCCTTGGCGGCGAGTTCGGTGAGGTTGACGGTGCCGTTGAGCCAGTAGCACATCACGATGCCGAGGAGGAAACCGAAGTCGCCAACGCGGTTGGCGATGAAGGCCTTTTTCGAGGCGTCGGCGGCGGACTGTTTCTCGTGCCAGTGGTTGATGAGCACGTAGGAACTGAAACCGACGAGCTCCCAAAAAATGAACATCATGAAAAGATTGTCGGCGAAAACGATGCCGAGCATCGAAAACATGAAGATCGAGAGGCCGCCGAAGTAGCGGGCCTTCGCCGCGTCGTCGGCCATGTAGCCGAGGGAGAAGACGTGAACGCAGAGGCCGACGAGGCCGACGATCACGAGCATGAGGGCGGCGAGATCGTCGAACTTGAAGCCGAGGGAGATCGCGAAATCGCCGAAGCGCATCCACTCGGAGGAGGCGGTGAAGCGCTCGTTCTGGAGGGCGAGAATCACCGAGATCACGGCGATCGAGGCGGCGGTGAGCGTCGAAACGGCGGCGGCGATTCCGCCGGAGCGCCGCAGGAAGAGGGCGATCACCGCCGCGGAAACGAGCGGGAGCACCAAAATGAAGATGGCGTGCTGGAGCATGGTCATCGGCGTCAGTTCTTCAGCGTGTTCAGCTCGTCCACCTGGACGGTGTGGCGCTTGCGGAAGAGCGCGACGATGATGGCGAGGCCGACCGCGACCTCAGCGGCGGCGACGGTGAGGATGAAGAACACAAAGACATTGCCGTCCATCGTGCCGTTGAAGCGCGAAAAGGCGACGAGGGCGAGGGTCGAGGCGACGAGCATGAGCTCCAGGCTCATGAAGATCACGAGGGTGTTGCGGCGCAGGAGCACGCCGAAGAACCCGATGGCGAAGAGCACCGCGCTGAGGAGGACGTAGTCGTTGAGGGTCGCGGTGGTCATTTGATGTCGTCGAGGCCTTCCCAGCGTTTGCTGAGGACGATGACGCCGAGCATGGCGATGAGCAGGAGGAAGCCGATGACCTGCACCGGCAGGAGATAGGTCGTGAAGAGCTGGTAAGCGTAGTGCTTGAGGTCGGTGCCGACGGCGGCGGCGAGATTCGGATTCGGCGTGGTGAGGCGGCCGCGCAGGGCGAAGGCGCTGACGCCGGTCGCAAGGAGGCCGAGGGCGAAGACCGAGGCGAAGGTGGAGACTTTGCGGAAGCCGCGCGATGCGGTGTCCTTCGTGTCGAGGAGCATGACGATGAAGAGGAACAGGGCGACGACCGCGCCCGCGTAGACGAGGAGGAGGAGGAACGCCAGGAGGTAGGCGTCGAGCTGCACGAAGAGGCCGGCGACACCGACGAGCGCGAGCAGGAGGCACATCGCGGCGTTGACGGCGTTCTTGTTCACGACGACCCCCACCGCGCAGGCGAGGGTGAAGAGGGCGAAGGCGTAGAAAAGGATTTGAGCCATGGCGGCGGAAGGCGGGCGATCAGTGCGTGTTGCCGTGCTCGGCGGCGGTTTTCTTTTGGTCCCACTTGTAGTGCTGGTCGGGCAGCGTGCCGCCGAGTTCGTAGAGCTTGTCCTTGTGGTTGACCATCTCCTCGCGAGTGTAACCGGAAAGCGAATATTGGTTTTGGAGGAAGATCGCCTCCTCCGGGCAGACTTCCTGGCAGAGGCCGCAGTAAATGCAGCGGAGCATGTCGATGTCGAAGGCCTGCGGGGCTTTTTCGACGTGGGCGCGGTCGGCCTGGTCGGCGGGAATTTCGCCGGGGGTGATGCGGATGGCCTTGGGCGGGCAGACGAATTCGCAGAGCTGGCAGGAGACGCATTTTTCGCGGCCGTTGGGGTCGCGCACGAGCGTCGGCACGCCGCGGTAGCCGGGCGGGATCGCGGGGCGCTGCTCGGGATAGGAGAGCGTCACCTGCGGCTGGAAAATGTGCTTGAACGTCGTCCACAGACCGCTCGCGATCTGCGGGAGGTAGGTGCGCTCGGCGAAGGTGAGCGGTTTGCGTTCGAGAGGGATGACGGCCATGGCGCGGGAGAGGGGCGGTTATTTCTGAATCACCGCGATGGCGATCGCGTAGAAGAGCAGGTTGGCGATGGAAAGCGGCAGCAGTTTCTGCCAGCCGAGCTTCATGATTTGATCGTAACGGAAGCGCGGCACCGTCCAGCGCACCCACATGAAGAAGAAGATCATCGCGACGACCTTCGCGAGGAAGATGACGATCGAGAGCACGCCGACCACGAGCGGCAGACCGGTGATGCCCAGCAGTTGCGCGGCGGTGGAGAGGGGCACCCACGGAAGCGGGTTCCAGCCGCCGAGGAAGAGCAGGACGAACACGCCCGAGCCGATGATCATGTGTGAGTATTCCGCGACGAAGAAGAGCGACCACTTGAACGCGCCGTATTCGGTGTGGAAGCCGCCGACGAGGTCGGACTCGGACTCCGCCATGTCGAAGGGGTGGCGGTTGGTCTCGGCGAACAGCGAGATGAGGAAAATCAGGGCCGAGATCGGCATCAGCACAATGAACCAGGAGCCGCCCCAGAAGCCCGGGAGACTTTGGAACTCAACCGCCTTCGCGAGGCTCATCGTGCCGGGCTGGCCGGGGGCGTTGATCCAGAGAAACACGGGGATCACCGACATCGTCATCGCCAGTTCGTAGGAGATCAGTTGCGCGGAGGCGCGGATGCTGCCGAGGAAGGGATATTTGGAGTTGGAGGCCCAGCCGGCGAGAATCAGGGAATAGATGCCGAGGGAGGAAACGGCGAAGACGGCGAGCAGGCCGATGTCGACGTTGGCGAGGACGAGCGGAATCGCCGCGCCGGCGGCATCGAAATAGGCGCCGAACGGGACGACGGCGACGGTCGTGAACGCGGGCATGATCGCGAGGGCGGGCGCGAGGATGAAGTAGAACTTGTTCACGTGGCCGGGGACGGGTTCCTCTTTGAAGAGCAACTTGCCGCCGTCGGACATGAGGTGAAACACGCCGAGTTTCTGGAGAAACACGCCGAGAAACGGAATCCACGCGATCCACGGCACGATGGCGCGGTTGGGGCCGGGGCGGCCCTGCATCCAGGCGGAGACCTTGCGCTCGGCGAGCGAGCACGCGCCCGCGAGCGGGAAGATCACCATGATGACCGCCAGGCCCTTTGCGAGGCCCTGAATGACCGGATGCAGCTGGAAGAAGAAATCGAACATGTCAGGAAATCAGCACGAGGGCGGCGCCGAACGCGGCGATCACGCCGCCGGCAATGCGCATTTTCACGGTGTTCTTTTGCTCGATGGCGAGCGAGCGCTGGTCGGATTTGCGCGGGGCCGGCGCGCCCGGCGCAGCGGCGGCGGGCTTGCGCAGCGTGAACGCCACGAACGCCAGGCCGGCAAACACGAAGACGAGGCCGAGGGCAAAAATGGGAGTGGAACGGCTCATGGTGCGGGTGGCGTGGGGTTAGGCGGTCGCGGCGGCCGCCGCGGGAGCGACGGGCTTGTAGTGGAGCGTCTCGCCTTCGACGAAGGGCAGCGCGGCGAACGGCGTCGCATCGAGGAGAAGTCCGGTCTCGGGGAGGTTCGCGTAGGTGATCGGCGCGAGCTGGGGAATCTCGGCGGCAAGGAGTTTCCAGACCGAGCCAAGGTCGGA
>CAJAYO010000382.1 GCA_903948415.1 uncultured Opitutia bacterium
CGACGGAAATTCCGTGCTGCACAACACGCGGATCGTTTATGGCAGCGGCAATGCCGACGCCAACCGCCACAGCCACGACAATCTCCCCGTGCTGCTCGCGGGCGGCGGCGGCGGCCTGTTGCAGACCGGTCGTTACGTGCAACACGGCGGCAAGCCGATGAGCAACCTCTTCCTCACGCTCGCGGATCAAGCGGGCGCGACCGACCTCCCGCGCTTCGGCGATTCGACGGGGCGGCTGGGGAATGTGTAGCCGTAGACTGGGGCAGATCCTGTGTTTTGGGCTTCTCTCCGTGCTGGATTGCTCCTTCCGTGCGGGGAGCAAGGAACCGAATAGCATCCTTGGATCCGCGGGCGCTCCTTTCGCTGGCTTGGATCTGCCCAAGCTCGGCTACCAGCGCACCGAGCACGTGCCCCCGGTCAGCGCGACGCGCGTGGTCTTCACGAAACGTGCGCCCTCGTTCAGAGGGGAGTCGGGCGAGCGTTCACGCGGATTGGGTCGCCGGTGTAGTTGGCGAGACCGGACAGCGGGGTTTTCGGTGGCGGGGCGGCGGCGTCGATCAGGCTGCTGACGGCGAGTTGGGCGAAGCGGCCGCGCGGGGTGGTGCGGGCGAAGGTGTTCAGGCGATGGATGTAGCCGCCGAGGACGACGGCGCGGTCGCGGCCGAGGAGGTCGAGGAGTTTGTCGCGCTTCGAGCGGTCCTTTTCCGCGGAGAACTGATGCCACGTGGCGCGGGCGCCGTAGGGGACCGTGGGCGGGTGGACGATGGCCAAAAAATGTTCGGCGGTGCGGCGGGCGGCGGGGAGCGCGGGTGTGAAGGCGAGGGTGAGCAACGCGACGCAGCCGGTCGGCGAACGAAAGGAGGCGGGACGAGGTGGGCGCATTTCCGTTTCTGGTACTCAGACACGGGCTGGAAAGCCCCTCCCACGTGGCGCGGGCTTACCAGCCCGGGAGGTTGCGGCCGTTGCCGCAAAACAGAGAGGCGCTCAGAGGCAGAGACGGTGGCGGGGTCAGATCGCTTCGGACTCGATGGTGCGGGCTCCGGGTGAGGCGGCGAGCGTGGCGGCGAGGAGGGTTTGGGCGATGCGCGCGGCGGGGACGATGCGATAGCGGCGCGGAATCAGCCATGAGACGGCGCCGAAGACGCGGAGGGCGAGGGCTTCGGCTGGACGGCGCTCGGCGCGGGCTCCGCCGATGAAGGAGGGGCGCAGAATCGTGAGCGACGGAAAATTCAGGGCGGCGAGGTCGCGCTCGGTTTCGCCTTTGGTGCGCAGGTAAAACGTGCGCGAGGCGGCGTTGGCGCCGACGGACGAGACGAGGGCGAAGGAAGCGGTGCCGCGGCGGCGTGCGAGGGTGGCGACGGCGAGCGGGTAATCGTGATCGACGAGGCGGAAGGCGGGCTGCGAGCCGGCTTTTTTGATCGTGGTGCCGAGCGTGCAAATGACACCGTCAACGGCCCACCACGGGGCATCGGCGGGCAGGGCGTCGAAATCGACCCCAGGGTTTGCGAGTTTCGGGTGGGGCGGGAGCGGGTGCCGGGTGGGGGCGACGAGCCGGGAGATGCGCGGGTCGGCGAGGGCGTGGGTGAGGACGGATTGGCCGACGAGGCCGGTGGCGCCGAAGAGGAGGAGGGTTTTCATGGCCGAGGAGTGAAGGCGGCGATCGTGGCGCCGGCGTTGCCGGGGGACGAGGCCGGAGTGGGGGCGGCCGGCCGGGGTGGGCGGCGTGAAAAATCCGGCGGCCTTTTATTTAGTAACAAGACCGTTACGGTTTGGTTTTCGCTCCGGAAAACGGGGCGTCGCAGGTTGGCGCAACGTGCAGCTTGCCTGCGCTTTTCCCGATCCAAGTTCCTATGCTCCTCAATTACCTGCGTTCGTTCCCGACTATCCGGGTTGGCCTCATTGCAACCTGTGTGGGTGCGGTCGCCCTGGTCTCCACCATTTTGGCGAAACCTGCGGCCACCGCGCCGGCTGCGCCGGCCGCACTGAACGGCGGCGCGACTTACGTGGGAGAGGCCGAGTGTCTCGTCTGTCACGGCAAAGTGAACGCGCAATTTTCCCACACGCTGCATGCGAGCGCCTTTCGGCTGAACCAGAAGAACGAAAAAGAAATGGTCAGTTGCGAGGCCTGCCACGGCCCAGGGTCCAAGCACAGTGACGACAAGAAGAATCCTGCGCTGATCATCAGCTTTACGAAAGGCTGGGGTACGCCCGTGGCGCAGCAGACGGCGATGTGCCTCACGTGCCACGAGGGGGGCGATCGGATGTTCTGGTCAGGCTCGCCGCATGCGTCGAATCAACTGAGCTGCAGCGACTGTCACAATCCGATGGCGAAGATCTCCGCCACCGGGCTGCTGAAGAAGCCGACGATCAACGAAACCTGCTACACGTGCCACCAGCAGCAGCGGGCGGAATTTGCCAAGCGTTCCCACATGCCGTTGCCGGAAGGCAAGATGTCCTGCGTCGACTGCCACAATCCGCATGGATCGACCACCAAGGCGCTGCTAAAAACCGACTCCGTTAACGAGTTGTGTTACAGCTGCCATGCCGACAAGCGCGGGCCTTTCCTGTGGGAGCACGCGCCGGTCCGGGAGAACTGCCTGAGCTGCCACAACGCGCACGGATCGAATCACGAGAAGCTGCTGACGGTCGCGCGGCCCTTCTCGTGTCAGCAATGCCACGACAACACGAATCACCAGACCAATCTTTTTAACTCCGGCCAACTGGTCGGCGGCGGGGCGGCCCCGAGCAACCGGTTGATCGGGCATGCGTGCACGAACTGC
>CAJAYO010000383.1 GCA_903948415.1 uncultured Opitutia bacterium
CCAACTCCTGATCCGCGAAGTCCGCTCCCAGCCCTGAAGGTGGTCGCGGTCTACGCCCCGCCCTCCGGCTCCAACGCGTCCATCGCCGCGTCAAGCACCGGCCGCAACCGCGCCCACTCCACCTCGGTCTCCGCCGACGCGGCGACGCGCACCTCCGCCAACAGAGTTTCATTCATGGTAAACGCCTCCTCCTCCCGCGCCGCCCGCCGCTGATTCGCCCGAATCGCATCCACCGCCGCGTTGCGCGTCGCCGCAAAAAACCACGCCGTGAGCGCTGCATGTCCGCCGAGCCTCGCCGCGTCGCGCGCGAGTTTCACGAACACCCCCTGCGCCACATCCGCCGCCCCATGTGCATCCCCGCCGAGTCGCCGCAGCGCCGCCGCATACACGAGCCCCAGATGCCGCCGCACCAATTCGGCAAACACCTCCTCCGAGCGCTGGTCGGCATAACGGCGGATCAACTCGGCATCGTCGGTCATGGATTCGGGAGATCAACGGCACCGCGTCCAAAACCGAACAAAGATTCGCCCGTTTCCTTCCGCGCCTTTTCCCGCGCCTTGCCTTGCTCCCCCCGCGACCCCACGCTGCGACGACCCGCCCCATGACACCCCTCCTGTCCCTCCGCACTCTGGCCGCCGTCCTCGCCCTCACCGCTGCCCTGCCCCGCGCATTGGCCGCGGACGTCGCGCCTCGGCCGGCCTACGAAAAGATGCTCAAGATCGACGTCCATTCGCACATCTTCGAAGACGTCCCCGCCATCCACGCCCTCTTCGCCCGCATCAACGACCGCACGATCAACGTCTGCGTCCCCGGCGGCGACGGTCAGCTCGCGCTCATGGATCGCATCGCCTTCGAACTCTACGCGAAGCATCCGCAACTCTACCCCGTCACCACGACCTTCGACCTCCTCACCCGCGACGAACCCAACTACGCCACCCGCACCATCGCCGCCCTCGACCGTGCCTTCGCCCGCGGCGCCGTCGCCGTGAAAATCTGGAAGGAGGTCGGGATCGAAATCAAAAATCGCGACGGGAAATTCATTCTCCCCGACGATCCGCTCTTCGACCCGATCTACGCGCATCTCGCCAAGGTCGGAAAACCGCTCCACGCCCACCTCGCCGAGCCGATCGACGCGTGGCTCCCGCTCGACAAGGACAGCAACCACTACAGCTACTATTCCACGAATCCCCAGTGGCACCTCCACGGCAAACCCGAGTATCCGAGCCACGCCGCGATCATCGCCGCCCGCGACAACATCATGAAAAAGCACCCGACCCTCGTCGTCGTCGGCGCCCACCTCGGCAGCCTCGAACACGACCTCGACGGCATCGCCGACCGCCTCGCACGGTATCCCAATTTCTCCATCGAGGTGTCCGCCCGCACGCGCAACCTCACGCGCCACCCCGCCGAAAAAGTCCGGGCCCTCTTCCAAAAATTCCCCGACCGCATCCTGTATGGCGTCGACGCCGGCTGGATGCCCCATCGCCGCGACACCCCGCCCACCACCGCCCAGCGCCAGGGCCACGTCACCAGCCTCGAACTCCGCTACCGCGCCGACTGGGACTACTACGCCGGCCAGGGCGAAACGACCTACAACAACCGCACCTGCAAAAGCCAATACTTACAAGGCTCTGAATATCAAATATACGATTACAGGAAAGTAAGGATTACCGAGTGGTTAGACCGTTAATGCAGAAGGTAGTTGCGTAAGCGATCTCATCTTCTGCATTGTGGCCTGATTCAATTCTCTTTGTTGATGCATCGGTTATCGCCTGGATAAAGAGCAGTGC
>CAJAYO010000384.1 GCA_903948415.1 uncultured Opitutia bacterium
CACCGGAGAGGAATCCACCCTGACCGGTGCGCAGAAAACGGTGCTCGGGCCGCGGGGTTTTCTCCTCCCAGCCGCCGGCATGGGCGGCGGTCGACGGACCGACGCTCCATTCATTGACGGACGTCGCAGGGTCCACCGACACATACTGCCAGTGCCGATCTCCGGTGATCACAGTGAGCGTGGGGTAGCGCGCCAACAACTCGCGGATTTCTTTCCCCTCCACCGCGAAGCCGGCGTTGGCGTAGTTGTCATCCTTGTTGCTCCGGTCCGGGCCCACCACGGGCACGGTGGTGAGAATCACGCGGAAGGTGGCGGTGGAGGCGGCCAGCGTTTCGCCCAGCCACTTGATTTGTTCGCGGCCCCAGAGGGTCGGCGCCGGCAACCGTTTTTCCGTCCAATCCGGCGTGCGGTAGTCCCGCCCCTCCATCAGCCAAACCTGCAAATCGCGCCCCCAGCGGAACGTCCGCGGGGCCTTCTCCGGCAACGCCGTCTGCTCGCGGAACAACCGCACACCCTCGGCGTAGGTCAACTCGCCGCTGCGCGTCGCGGGCCCGCAGTCGTTCGCGAGGATATCGTGATCATCCTTCATGAAGAAGCTGCTGCAATTGCGGTGGAAATCCCGCAGCGTCGGCAGGGCAAACATCCGCGCCCAATGATAGCGGGCCAAGGCCGGGGTGAGCGCGATGACCGGTCCTTGATCGTAGTAGACGGCATCGCCCGTGTTCACAAAAAAGTCCGGTCGCAACGCGCCCATCGCCGGGTAAATCGCCAGGCCGCCGGGATGGTCCAAGCGCTCGTATTTCTGGCAGGTCATGACGCAGAACGTCACCGGCAGGCGTTGGTCCGGCCGCGGCGCGCTGTTGAATTCGCCCGGCTGCTCATCCGGCCGGCCGTCCTTCGCATTCCTTCGAGCCTGGACCACGAGTTCGTAGCGGGCGGCCGGGACGAGCGCCGACAGGGCATGCACGACGATCCCATCGCGCGCGAGTTCCGCCTGCTGCCACGGGGTCTCGGACCACGCCGCCGCTCCCGCCACGCGAAAGCGCACCCGCGTCTGGCCCGCGGCGGCGGGCGCCCCGCCGGCGGCGGCGCCGAGGTCCAGCCCCGCGGGCATGTGCACGCTGATGCGGGTATCCGGAAACGCCCGGTTCTCGCGCAGCGCCACGGGCTTTCCGGTCTTCACCTCGAAGGCTTCGACCCGCGGCAACGGCCCATCGGCCGGATTGGCCGCGGCGCGCTGCGTCACGCGGGTCCAGACCTCGGCGGCGGTCGACGTCACATTGACGACCTTGAAACCGGTGGCTTGGTGCACGTCCGCCGCCCCCGCGGGACCGACCAGTCCCAGCGTCAGGGCGATCCGCCACCAAACCGACCGCTTCCCGTTGTTCATCGGCAATGGGATCTCAATGCGACCAGTTGACGCCAAACGTCCACAGCGAGCCATACTTGGTGGTCTGGAAAAACCGGGCGTGGCGCGGGGTGCTGGGGCCGTAGATTTCGGTCGTCGCGCCCTGGTCGGTGACGTTACGCAGATTGGCATAGACCGAGAGGTTCTTGCGCACGGTGTATTCGCCGATCACGTCGACGAACGTGGACGGCGGCTGCCAGTTAAACGTGCCGGGTTCGATGCTGGCACCGGCCCTGACCTCGTTCAGCCGCGTGCGGCCACGATGATTCGCATTCACCCGCAGGCTGTAGCTGTCGCGGGTGAAGCTGAGACCGGCACTGCCGCTGCGCGGAATGTAGCCCGCAAAATTTCCGCCCGTA
>CAJAYO010000385.1 GCA_903948415.1 uncultured Opitutia bacterium
GCCGATCACGCGCGTCCATTTCCGGTCGGCCGAGTATTCGTGGATGACGCTGGCGCCATAGCCGTCGGCGACGTAAATGCGGCCGTCGGGCCCGACCGTGACCGCCGTGGGCTTGTAACCGTCGGTCACATACGTGCGGCCGTCGTGGCCGACGACCGTGCCGGCGGGCTTCGCATTCGGCGTTTTCGGATTCGGCTTCCACGCCTCGAGCGCCGGGTAGAGTCCGCTCTCGGTGGGGCACTTGATTTTCCACTCAAGTTTTCCATCGAGCCCGAGTTTGACGACCTGGCTGCCCTTCACATGGGCCGCATAGATGAACTGCTTGCCGCCTTCCTCGCGGAGCATGAGACCGTGAATGCCGCTGAACTCCGGCGCGATGGTGCGGAGCATGTTTCCGTCCGGCGAGAAAACCAAAATGCCCGACGGACCGTCGGTGCTGACGTAAATGAGTCCGGCCCGGTCCACGGCGACGCCGCCGTGCGTGGGACTGAGCGTGGCGGGCGCGGGAATCTTAGCCCAACCCGACTCCACCTGAAAACGCCACGGGCCCGAGCCGAGCGGGCCGGCCGGGATCGGCGCGGCCGCGACTTGGCGGACCGTCGAAGCGGGCTGGTCGTCCGGATGGGCGACGGCGAGCGAAGTGAGAGCACAGAACGCGAGAGCGAGACGACAGGAGGTGGTGGACATGGGGAAAGGGAGGCGGCCCGCCGAGGGTTGAAGCAGGCCGGCACTGATTCACGCGAAACTCGGAGTCGTGTCCATCCAAAGCTTCGGGCGGCTTGCGGCGGGCCAAAGGCGCGCATAGCCCTTGCCGCCACCCAACCCATGGCCATGACCCAATCACTCGCCACCGTTTCGCTCGTCGTCCGCGACTACGACGAAGCCATTGCCTACTACACCGGCGCCCTCGGGTTTCGGCTCGTCGAGGACTCGCCGCGCGGACCGGGCAAGCGCTGGGTGGTCGTCGCGCCACCGGGGGCGGGGCCGGAGGGCTGCCGCCTGCTCCTGGCCCAGGCGAAAAACGCCGCCGAACTCGCCGCGGTGGGCCACCAGACCGGCGGGCGCGTGTTTCTGTTTCTCCACACGGACGATTTCGCGCGCGACCACCGGGCCTTCATGGCGCGCGGGGTAGAGTTTCTCGAAGCGCCGCGTCACGAGGACTACGGCACCGTCGCGGTCTTCCGCGACCTCTACGGCAACAAATGGGATTTGCTGCAACCGCAGTAGGACGCCGCCGCGACGAGCCCCCGGTCTCCGCCCGCGCTTTGCCGGGCGCGCCCGCGGACCGACCAGAACCGACCTGGTTCATCCGCCTGGACGCCGCGGAGAGGCGTCCCTCCCTTCAGCCCCAAAGGGAGGGACCGCGCTCCGAGCCGTCCTGATCGTTCGGCGACGGCTTTATTTTATGCGGCCTTCTCGTCGTGGGCGGGCGAAACAACCGGGAGCCATCCCGCCGGCGGCACGCGGAAGAATCTCCGGTGCCATCGGGCGTCCGCGTTATCAGAGTTCGAATAGGGTTAAGCCGTCGAAGTCCGCCGTGACCTGTCCCTTCGTGAAGGAGTGGACCCAGACCTCGACTTGCACGGAGCCCTCGGGAGCGACGCC
>CAJAYO010000386.1 GCA_903948415.1 uncultured Opitutia bacterium
GACAACAACGAGAAGTTCCGCCGCCGCTACGAGACGCGGGCCTTCACGAACCAGATCGTCGGCACCACGGGCACGGCGGGCATTCTGCCCGGCTACACCGACCGCATCACGCAGGTGCGTGCGACGCCCAGCTCCCTCATCGATCTCACGATGACCGGACCGAACAATGTCTTCGTGCGGGCCCGGGGTTTCGACCTCGGGGCGGAGCAAACCTTCGGCCCGCTGCAGCTCGACTACAAGGCCGCCGCCAACCGCTCCAACGTGAACCGCGGCAACGGCAAGGGCGCCGTGCTGATCAACCGCATCAGCAACGTCGGCTGGATTCTCGACCGCACGCAGTCCGATCTCCACCCGCGCTTCATCCAGACCGAAGGCCCGGACATCACCAATCCCACGAACTACCGCCCCGCGCCCAACGGCCTCACCAACGCGAATGCCGACAACGACCGCGCGGTACAGGAGCTCCATTTCAACGCCCGCTACACGCTGCCGGTTTCCGCGCTCAAGGCGGACCTGAAGACCGGCGCGCAGTGGCGCGAAAATTCCGGCACCGACAACAACCGCGGCCGCCGCTGGAACTACATCGGCACGACCGCACTGCCCGCCGACACTTCGTTGCGCATGTATGATGAGCGCAAGACCGGTCGCCGCATTCCGCAGTGGGAAGCTTCCACGTTTATCAACGAGCGCGTGCCCGTGACCCCGTCGCTCTGGAACGAGGACCGCTATTTCTTCGAACAAAACCGCTACATCGGCTCCTCCGACGTGAGCGAGAAAGTCACCTCCGCTTACCTCATGACCGACGCCAAACTGGGCCGCACGGGTCTGGTCGCCGGCCTGCGTACGGAAAAAACCGAGACGGAGAGCTCCGGTTATGTGCGGGCGCGCGCCGGCAGCACGCCCGCCCAACAAGTCGCCGACCCGGTCGGTTCGGCCCAGCGCGACTATGCCGGAAACCGCCGCGAATTGTCCGGCCGCTACACCAAGTCCCTCCCGAGCGTGCACGTGACCCAGAACCTCACGCCCAGTTTGAAGGCGCGCCTCAGCTGGTCGACCGGATTTGGCCGGCCGCCGCTCTCGAATCTGCGGCCCAACGAAACGGCAAATGACGCCGCGCAGACGCTCACGATCAGCAACCCCAGTTTGCTCCCGCAGACGGCGTCGAACTGGGACGCCACGCTCGACTACTACTTTGAGCCCGTGGGGAATTTTTCGGTCAGCTGGTTCCACAAATCGATCAGGGATTACATCGTCTCGGGCATCAACACCGGCACCGTCGGCACCGGCGCCAACAACGGCTTCAACGGCGAATATGGCGGCTACACCCGCCTCACCACGGCCAACGCCGGCACGGCGACCGTGCAAGGCTGGGAGCTCAGCTACCAGCAGCAGTTCACGTTTCTCCCCGGCCTGCTGAAGGGTTTCCGCGTCGGCGGCAACTACACGTCGATCGAGACCGCGGGTGATTTTGGCGGCACGGTTTCCCGCAGCACCAACGAAGTCCCCGGGTTCATTCCCCGCACCGGCAACGTCAATGCTTCGTGGCACTACCGCGGCTTCAGTGTGCGCTACGCCATCAACTACACCGGCGACTACATCACGAGTTTCACCGCCGCGAGTGTCGGCCGGAATCTCTATCGCCTGAAGCGCACGATCACCAATCTCGGCCTCGCCTATCAGGTGCGCCCGGCGCTCACCCTCACCTGCGACGTGTCGAACCTCTACAACAACCCCGAGGTCTTCTACCGCGGCGTCCGCGATCAGATGGCGAGCACCAACATCCCCGGCACCGCGATCACCTTGGGGGTCAACGGGCGGTTCTGACCCCGCCGCTCTCCCGCTTCCTCGCATGAATCTGAACCTGGTCCGCCTCGCGTTGCTCGTGATCGTTGGCGCGGTGGGGCGCGCCGCCGAGCGCCCCAACATCGTCCTCATCCTCGCCGACGATGTGGGCTATTCCGACATCGGCTGCTTCGGCGGCGAGATCGCCACGCCGAATCTCGATGCGCTCGCCGCCGGCGGCCTGCGCTTCACGAACTTCTACAATTCCGCCCGCTGCTGTCCCACGCGCGCCTCGCTCCTCACCGGCCTCCACCCGCATCAGGCCGGCATCGGCCACATGTTGAACGACGACGGCGTCGATTCCTATCGCGGCGAACTCAGCCGGCGGAGCGTGACGATGGCCGAAGTCCTCAAGCCCGCCGGCTACCGGAACTACATCGCGGGCAAGTGGCACCTCACGCCCGGCTACACCGCCGAAGCCCAGACGAAGCGTGACAACTGGCCGCTCCAGCGCGGCTTCGACCGCTACTACGGCACCATTCAGGGGGCCGGCAGTTTCTGGGACCCCGGCTCCCTCGTCCGCGACAACACGCTCCTCACCGTGGCCAGCGACCCTGAGTATCGCCCCGAAGAATACTACTACACCGACGCGATCAGCGATCACGCGACCAAGTTCATCCGCGAGCACGCGCGCGACCATGCCCGGTCACCGTTCTTCCTCTACGTCCCCTACACCGCGCCGCACTGGCCGATGCACGCACGCGAACGCGACATCGCGAAACAGAAGGGCCGCTACGACGCCGGCTACGCCGCGATTCGCGCCGCGCGTTGGGCGAAGCAAAAACAACTCGGCGTGGCCGACGCCTCGTGGGGTTTCGCGCCGACGTCGGGCGATTGGGCCAAGGTCGAGAACCAGGCGTTCGAGGCGCGCTGCATGGAGGTTTACGCCGCGATGCTCACGTCGATGGACGACGGCATCGGCCGCATCGTCGCGGCGCTGAAGGCCACCGGCCAGCTCGACCACACCGTGATCATTTACCTGCAGGACAACGGCGCGTGCGCGGAGACCAACGGCCGCGAAGGCCCGTTCACGCCCCGCGCCGCCCAGCCTTCGCTTCCGCCGCTCGCGCCCGACGCGAAGCAATACGGGTTTCTCCCGGCCCAGACGCGCGACGGCTGGCCCGTGCGCAGCGGCTACGGCGTGATGCCCGGCCCGGCCGACACCTACGTCGCCTACGGCCGCGACTGGGCGAATGTCAGCAACACGCCCTTCCGCGAATACAAGCACTGGGTCCACGAGGGCGGCATCGCGACCCCGCTCATCGTGCACTGGCCGGCCGGCGTGCCCGCGGCGCGGCGCGGCCGGATCGAACCGCACCCCGGGCAATTGACGGATCTGATGGCCACCTGCGTGGACGTAGCCGGCGCTAAATACCCGGCGGAATTTGCCGGCCAGAAAATCCACCCGCCCGAAGGCGTGAGCCTCCGCGCGGCGATGAACGGCCGCCCGCCCGCGACCGACCGCCCGCTGTTCTGGGAGCACGAGGGCAACCGCGCCGTGCGCCTGGGCGCGTGGAAGCTCGTGGCGAAATTCCCCGGCGGCTGGGAGCTCGATGACCTCGCGACCGACCGCGCCGAGCAGCGCGACCTTGCCGCCCAACATCCGGAGCGGGTCCGCGCGATGGCGGCCCAGTA
>CAJAYO010000387.1 GCA_903948415.1 uncultured Opitutia bacterium
AAATTGTGGGCGCCGCCGCTGTAGTAGCCCGAGCGGGCGAGGTTCGACGGGACGAGTCCGGTCATGATGGCGGTGGACAGTTCCGTGCTGGAAGAGAGGAATTTGGTGGTGCGCGAGGTGCCGGTGTCGAGGGTGGAGGTGGGCAGGCCGAGCGGGTCGCGGGTTGGGTTGGCGGAGGTGGTGCTGCCGTCCATGGCGTTGCTATTGGACGGTTGGGTGGTGGCCCAGGCAGAGGACCACGAGCTGTTGGTGTCACAGGCGTGGTCGCTGAGTTTGTCGTTCCATCCGGCGGTCTGGGTATACTTGGTGGTGGCGGCGGAGCCGCTGACGCTGAAGACGGGTTGGCTGAGGATGGTGAAGGCGTCGCAGATCACCGAGCAGGGGCGTTCGTCGGTTTCGGGGGCGCGGGCGCTGCTCGTGGTGCCGGTGGAAGTGTCGATGGTGCCGTCGGCGTTGAAATGGCCCAGGACGTAGAGGGCGTCGTTGGTGGCGATGGTGAGGCCGATGGCGCCGGAGGTGGCGGAGGCGATGCGGCCGCGGCCGTGAATGAGGCGGACGCCGGAGTCTTTGCGCGAGCTGGCGTCGATGGATTGGATATAGACCGCGCCGTTCCACATGCCGGCGGTGTAATGGGTGATGGCGTGGCTGCCGTGGAGGGCGACGGAGGTGGCGGGGACGGCGGCGGGGTTGTAGATGTAGGTGGTCCAGGCAGGGGTGGTGGCCAACACGCCGACGGCCGGGGGGGCGCCGGTGGTGTAGGCGGTCGTGGAGCTGAGGAGGTTGACGTTGTAATCGACGGCTTTTTTCAGCTCGGTCAGGTCGAGTTCGATGAGGTCGATGGCGCGCGGGCTGTACGGATTCGAGGCGCTGCGGTTGGCGGCGAAGTTGTGGGAGCTGCGGCGCATATCGGTCATCTGGTTGGGCTTGAGGATGACGATGGGGCGCGCGGGCGTGGCGTGGAGGGGGGAGTTGAGATTGGTGGCGGCGTTGTGGGTGGCGTTGTTGGCGCCGAAGGTGGGCTGGCCGGGGAGAACGAGTTCGGTGCCGGACTTCGAGAAGACGCGGTAGCTGCCGGCGGGCACGGTCACGGTGGTGCCGTCGGGCATGCGGCCGGAGCGGGAGGTGGTGCCGGGGTTGACGATGATGTGGATGCCGGCGAGGCGGGCGTATTTTTGGGCTTCGACCTCGGAGTTGTAGGCGGCGCCGTCGGCGGAGGTGAGGGAGGGTTCGATGAGTTTGTGGGCGTCGTTGACGGTGCCTTCGACGTAGTTGCCGATGGCGACGGGGTTGTAGGTGGGGACGCCGTGGACCTCGGTCTGAAGATTGCCCTGATACTGTTGGGAGGACCAGCTGCGGAAGCTGTCCTTGGCGCCGGGGGATTCGCTGCCGGGGGCGGTGCCGGTGTTCCAGGCCTGGTCGTTCCAGGCGCCGGTGCTGGGGTTGCGGATACCGACGACGGAGCCGGAGGAGGAGATGAAGTTGACCTGGGAGGTGTAGTTGGTGGTGTCGAGGTTGCCGGCGCGCTGCATGAAATATTGTTTCTGGGAGGCGGCGTAGAGGCCCTTGGCGGTGGTGACCTGGCTGGTGAAGTTGAGGGAAACGGCCGAGGAAGTGTTTTGGGAGCGGACGTAGAGCCGGCCGTTGGTGTGGACGGGGCCGACGATGTTCATCGTGGCGCCGGGCATGAACTCGAGGTCCATGTTGTAGAAGATGGCGTGGGAGAAGAGCGGGGAGGCGCGGGCGGAGAGGGTTTGCGTCATGTAGCAGGTCTGCGGGCCGCCGGCACCGCCGGTGGGCGGGCTCACGGTGGCTTTGGCGATGACCTTGACATCAAAACGGAAGGCATAGCGGCCCTTGAGGGGTTCGAACTCGTGGTTGGGATCGGTGGGGTCGAAATAGTAGAGGCTGGTGGTGGCGTTGGCGGTGACGGGGTTGACGAGACCGATGATGAGTTCGGGGGCGTAGGGGCCGGT
This sequence comes from uncultured Opitutia bacterium, assembly GCA_903948415.1. Lineage (GTDB taxonomy): Bacteria > Verrucomicrobiota > Verrucomicrobiia > Opitutales > Opitutaceae > GAS368. The sequence continues at coordinate 1,974 of CAJAYO010000387.1, forward strand.
GGCCGGGACGTTGCTGCCGGACCAGAATGTGGTGGCGGGTTGGGCGATCTGGCTCGCGTTGGCGGTGAAGCGGGTCGGGGTGAAATCGGAGCGGGTCTCCATGAGCTGGCGGACTTGGGCGAGGCCGTATTCGGACATGGCCTCGGCGGCGTTGCGGGCTTCGAGGCGCATGGCCTCGCGGTAGTTGAGCCGGCGTTCGTTGAGCGAGTAGCCGAGGATCGAGGTGACGATGATGATGAGGCCCATCGAGAGCATCATCACGGTGACGAGGGCGCTGCCGCGCTGGCGGCGGGACGAAAAGAAGGAGGCCATGGCGGGAGGGGCGGGCTCAGCCGCGGGGCGAGACGGTGAAGTTATACGTGTTCGTGGCGCTGGCGTTGCGGGAATTGATCATGCCGCCGCGGTGGATGATCTCGCCCTTCACGATGATGCTTTTGTCGTAGAAATTGTAGAAGAGTTTGCCGTTCGCGAGGCCGCGGGAGAGTTCGACGACTTCGGGGTAGATCGCGGGGTTGCTGATCGCGGGGATCAAGCGGAAGACGGGCAGCGTGGAACTGGGGGTGATGTCGAGGATCAGGCGGCGGACGGGGCCGGTGCTCGTGGGATCGGTGGGGTTGGTCGGGGCGCGGAAGTAGGCGATGAGGCGCGCGATCTTGCGGTCATCCGTGGCGTCCTTGTAAACGAGCACGAGGCAGTCGCCGGAGAGGCCGTCGTTGACGGAGGTGTCGGCGATGGCGGTGGTAAAGCCCTGGTCGGGATCGGAGGCGTTGACGTAGGTGTCGATGGTGCGGGAGAGATTCGAGTAGGAGGGGAAGATGCGAAAGTAATTCGCATAGGTGGCGTTCTCGGTCATCTCGCTCGTGAACTTCCGGATATCTTTGTTCACGAGAATTTTTCCCGTGTCGTAGTAGTAAACATTGAGGACCTGGATGAGAATGCGGATCATCCCGACGGAGACGATCGCCATCACGGAGGTGGCGACGAGCATCTCGACGAGGGTGAACGCGCGGCGGCGGCGGGAGCGGCGGGGTGGGGCGGCGGAGGTGCGGGGCGCGGGGGACGGGAGATTTTTCATGGGCGGCGCGGGTGAATCAGAAGCTGGGGACGACCGAGCGGATGGTGCGGAGCGAACTGCGGAAGGATTTGGTGCGACCGCCGTCGCGGAACTGGTAGGTGTAGATCATCGTGATGGCCTTCGAGCCGCCGACGTTATTGGGGATGTCGGTGAGATCCTGGACCCAGACCCAAATGGTGAGGGTGAGGGTGTCGTTGGGGTTCACCGCGGGATTCTTGATCGCGATGGACTTGGTGTTGGTGACCGCGCCGGTCGGGGTGGTGCCGATGGCGGGAAGGGCTGTCGGCGGCGAGCCCCAGGACAGGGTGAGCGGGTCGGGGGTCGCCTCGTCGAGGACGGTGGGGATGGTGGGATTGACGGACGGGGCGGTGGGGAGGGAGACGGCGAGGAGGCCGTATTCCAGGCTCTTCAGCTGCTCGATGTAGCCCTGCATGATCGTGACGACGGAGTTTTGCACGATGCTGCCCTCGGTGAGGCGGCGGGACTGGATGATCATCGCGAGGATGCCGGCGGACGTCACGGTGAGGACGAGGGACGCGATGAGCACTTCGACGAGGGTGAAGGCGCGAGTGCTTGTGCGACGGTGCGCCGCGGCGGGCTGAGCGGGGGCGAGAAGGGGATTTGAGGCGGCAGCGGAGCGAGCGAGGCGAGGGGGATCCGAATTCACCCCGGCAGGGTAGCATAATCAGGCCCTTGCGCGAAGGGCCTTATGGTAGGAAAAAAGGCCCTAGTCGGCTAGGGCCGAACGGGGCTGGGGTGGCGGTGAAGAAAAGGGCGCCCATCCGCATGGCCAAGGGGCGCGGCGGGCGGATTTGCGACCGGGTGGTGACGCACGCGGCGGGCCGGCGGGGGATGGTGGGGCGGCGCAGGGCATTCG
>CAJAYO010000388.1 GCA_903948415.1 uncultured Opitutia bacterium
GCACGCACCGCCCGCCCGCCGCCCGCGTCACCGCGACCAGTGCCGCCCCGCGCCAGCTCGACCCGGGCGCGCGCCGCTCGCCGCACGACGCATCCAACCGTCCCTCGGCACCGCCCCCACCCCCGCGGGCCAAGGCATCGCCAATCCCCGGGCCCCCCTTCTCTCCTGGGCGATGCTGCGCGAATGGCTCGACCACCCCGAGCGCCTCCGCGGCGCGGGCTTGATCCCGCGTGCCGTCGCGCTTGTCTTCTCCCCCCGGATAACCGCACCGCCGACCTCGGCGGCGGACTCTCCCCTGCCCCCATGCGCCTTCTCGTCTGCCCAGCCTTCACCCCGTCTGCCCCTTGCTCCCCATGAACCTCCCCCGGCCCCGCCTCCTGCTCCTGCTTCTCTCCACCGCCGTCGCCGCCTGCGGCGCCGACGCGCCCCCGCCTTGGCGCGAACTCTTCAACGGCCGCGATCTCACCGGCTGGAAAATCGTCGGCCCCGCGACCAAAGCCTCCGCCGTCGTCGCCCACGGCGAACTCGTCGGTCATATGGTCCGCGGCACCCCCGAGCACACGTTCTTCTGCACCGAGGAAAGCTTCGGTGACTTCATCCTTGAGGTCGATTGCTACCAAACCGGCGGCTTCAACACCGGCGTGCTGTTTCGCTGCCGCGAGACGCCCGCCACGGCCAGTGTGCGCCTCCACGGTTACCAAATGAAAGTCGACCCGTCGCCCACGCGCCAGTGGACCGGCGGCATCTTCGACGACTACGGCAAGAACTGGCTCTGGCTCCAAACCCTCCGGGCCAACGACCCCGGTCGCACCGCCTATAAATTCAACGAATGGGCCCGTTTTCGCATCGAGGCCGTCGGCCGCGAACTCAAGATCTGGGTCAACGGCATCCCGACCGCGCACCTGCTCGACGACACCTACACGCGCGGCCCGATCGCCTTCAAAATCCACTCGTTCCCCGCCACCGGCGACGCCGCCCAGGAGAAGAATCTCATTCGCTGGAAGAACGTCCGCATCCTCACCGCCGACCTGGCGCGCCATCGCCAGCCGATGGATCTGCCCGCGTTGCCCCGCGACCCCACGCAGACCGTTCTCCCCAAACCCTGATCCCCGGCGAGCTCTTCGATCCGGCCTCGGGCCCGACGAAACGGCAAGACCTCGGAGCGCCCGCTCGTCCGTTTTGCGCGGGGTCATAGATTCCCCGATACGGGATGACCGTGGCCCGATTTCAAGACGCCCCCGGCCGCCCCTCCGGCCCCGTGCGCCTCCCCGAGCTCAGCCGGCCACTGATCGCCGGCCAGCGCGGCGTGTCCCCTGAGTTCAACTACACCTTCGTGCCCCACGGCTGGAACGCCGCCACCTGGCCCCCCTCCGCCCACGCCGGCACGCATCGGGAAACCCCGTTCCATTCCGCAGCCGGTCCCGAGACCATCGCCCCCCAGCCGCTCGCGCTCTGCCTCGACCCCGCCTCGGTCGTCAACCTCCCCCGCCGCACCCGGCCCCCGGCTCACCGCCGCGCCCCTCGGCCCGGTCGCAGCCCCCTTCATCGACGGCGAAAGCATCTTGCGCCGCACCGATTGGCACCGCCACGCCTCCAGGCCCGCGCGCTATCGCGACGGCCTTCCCCGCCTCGCCGACGAACTCGCCGCGCGGTGGGTCGCCCCCCGCGTAAAAAATCCCCGGCGTCGAGCCGCCCTCCCTCGCCGAGGCCAACTCGGCCTCACCCCGGCCCCCGGTCCGTTCTCCCTCGCCTGGTTCAACCCCCGCGCCGGGCCCGCACGCTCCGCCGCCAACGCCGCCACCGGCGGCGCCAAACTCACCCTGGCCGCTCGATCCACCGCCGACTGGCCCGCCGTCGTCCGCGCCCTGCCCGCGCGGGGCGCCGCTCCAAAATAGGCCGCCTCCCCGGTCGCCCACCGCTCCCGCGCTCCCTCCGAAATGAGCGCGGCTTTCCGGCCCCCGGGCTCGGCCAACTAACTGCTTCCGCATCGCGCGAGAAGCCTCGCGCCGGCGTCCGCTCCTGTAAAAACACCGAGAGCAAGCCTTTCGCGTTTGCCCCGTGCTCATCCCCCCCCTTCCTTTCCCTTGCGCACCACCTGATGACGCTCCGCTGGTTCATTTTCCTCGCTTCCTCGCTCGCGCTTGTCGCGCCCTTGCCGGCTTTCTACAGCCGCAAGCGCCGGTTTCGCACGCTCCACGCCCTCGATATCGAACGCCGCAACGGCAGCCGCTGGGTCATGCTCACCCACGTCCTCCGTTTCGCCGGGCACTGGATTGAATTGGCCCGGGGATTGTTGGCTTCCCTCGGCGTGCTGGCGACGATCGACGTGCTTCAGACCGTCTCGCCCTTCTTCGCTACCCACGCCGCGTGGGCGCGCTTCGTCCTGCCGCTCGGGCTGGCCATTCTGTGCGTGAGTCTGATCGCCCTGCTCTTTCGCTACCCCGGGAAATCGCTCGCCCCGATCCCCTTCCTCACCGCCACGCTCCTGGTCCTCGTGCCCCTGCCGGTCGCGATTCCGGCCCTCCTCCTCGCTCTCACCTGGGGTGTGGCCATCCGGTCGCTCGCCGCCTTCTTCCTCGCCCTTCCGCCCGCCCTCGCCCTCCTCGGGTTTTTCCTCGATCGTCAGCTCTGGCCCTCCGTCGCCGGTGCCGTTCTTGCCCTCGTGCCCGGCGCCATCGCCTTGGCCCGTCACCAGGAATTCGTCATTCCCGTCCGGCGCCCCGCCTCCGGCAGCTGACCCTCAGCGCCCGGCGGTCACCTCCACCGCACCGGCCGCCGCCGGCCGCGTGGCGTAAACCTTGAAATCGTCAAAGTTCACGTGACCCCACGCGCCGCCCGCCTGCTCGTCCACCACCCGCACCAACACCTCGCGCCCCATCAGCGAAGTCAGGTTCAAAATCACCGGGACCATCGTTTCGGTTGATCCCGTCCCACCCGCGAGCCGGCGCGTGTCCCGGCCCGAGACGCTGATCAGCACCTGGCGACCCGCCGCATCCGCCAATTCCACCCGCGTCGTCTCATACGCGCCCGCCGCCCACAAAAACGCCGCCCACGGCTGCGTCACGCGAAACACCGCGCTCGTCAGCGTCCCCGTCGCCCCGTCGCCGCGGCCGTTTTCAAACGTCCCGACCCAGTGCCGGCCCACGTGCCCGCTCGTCATCGGGGCCCGCCGCGCCCACACCGCGTCGCCGACGACCGGCTGGCGGGCAAACGCCGCGCCGCTCGCCGTCCAGTCGCGCAAATCGCCCGTTTCGAAATCCAAATTCAGCGCCTGCCCGTCGCGCCCCACCGGCAACGATCCGCCTTCGACCCGCGGCGGATTCACCGCCGGAGCCCCGGCTGCCGCCAGCTTCGCCCCGTCCGCGGCCCGGGCCGTGTGCACCACCACCGCACGCGCCGAACGCGCCTGTTTTTCCGCGTCCGGAAACAGCACCGGCGGTTGCGCCCGCTCCCACTCGGCCTGGCTGACGCGCCGGGCCTCGTTCACGAACACAAACGCGCCCTTCTTGTTTCCGATGATGATATCCGGCCGTCCGTCGCCGTTCACATCACCGAGGCCGACCTGCCGTCCCACGCCGGAATCGGCGTCGATCAGGTGCGGTACCCAGTCCACCGTTCCGTCCGCACCGCGCACGAGCTTGAACCAATAGAGCACCGCCGGCGCCTGGCCGTCCGGCGCACCCGTCGGCCCGTGGGCCCAAAAACATTTCCCGGTCACGATATCCTTCCGCCCGTCCCCGTCCACGTCGACCAACTCCACCGCGTGGATCTCCGAAAACACCACGCCATACCGGTTTTCCCGCGGCTCGTGATTCATGAAAACATGCTCCTTGAACCGCATCTCGCCGCCCGCCTCCCGCTCCGCGAGCTGTTCATACCAGGCCAGCCCGAAGCCGTGCGCCGCGAGCGCCGTGACCACATCCGCGCGTCCGTCGCCGTTCACGTCATAGGCAAACATCTGCGCCGCCGCCGGAGCGAAGAAATGGTGATGGAAACGCCACGCCGGATCGCCCGCGAGCGAAGCCGGCTGCTCGAACCACCCGTCCTTGCACAGCACATCCGGGCGCCCGTCGCCGTTCAGGTCGCCGACGCCCAGCCCATGCGTGTACCGCGGCCACGTGCCGCCCGCCGTGATCGGCGTGAACCGCCACTTCGCCCCCGGATTCTTCGGGTCCGGCGTGGCGTATCCAAAATTCCCGCCGTGCACGCACACGATTTCCGGCCGGCCGTCTCCCGTCAGATCCACGAAGGTCGGCGACTCGTTGTCCACCTCGTCGAGCACCGTGTGCCGCACCCACCGCTCCTCCCGCCCGGCCGGGTTCACGTAGAGATACGCCGGCGTGTGCGGCAGCCCGTAGGTCAGCACGTCGTTCCACCCGTCGCCGTCGAAATCGTGCACAAATGCGAAAAAATTGTCCGTCGCATAGGCGTTCTTCCGGCCGTAGCCGCCCTCGAACCCGGGCCACACCGTCTCCACCCCGTCCGCCTCCTTCCGCTTGAACGTCGCGGTCGGCGCGTAGAGTTCGTGCCGCTTCGTGAAGTCCGGCCCCTCCCACCAATACGGCCCGCAGACCGCGTCGGGTTTTCCGTCGCGGTTCAGGTCGCCGAACGCCGCCCCTTCGCTCCAGTAAAATTTCTCGAGGTGCTGTTTCGTAAAAACGGGCCACGTCAGCTCGGCCGCCGCGGCCGACACCACAAGCAGGGGCACCGCTGCATAGCGCAGTCGTTTCGGGGTCATCCCGCACCGTGACGCACCGCGCGGCCCGGTTCAAGCCGCCTCACGCCCAACGCGGCACCTCGCGCCA
>CAJAYO010000389.1 GCA_903948415.1 uncultured Opitutia bacterium
CATATTTTGATTTTCCGCAAAACCGTCGCCAAATAACCGTCCTCTCCGTCCGACCATGAGCGCCAAGAGCAAACCCACCCCGTCCAGCAGCCGCGTTGTCCCCATCCGGGCCGAGCCGATCGAGTTGTCGCAGTTCCTGAAATTCGCCGGTGCCGCCGAGAGTGGCGGACAGGCGAAGCAGGCGATCGCCGACGGCGAAGTGCAGTTGAATGGCGTGGTCGAGACGCGCAAAGGCAAGAAGCTCGTCGCCGGCGACAAGGTCACGTTCGCCGGTCAGACCCTGGTGGTGAAGGTGTCGTGAGAGGCGCCGCCGGGGCGCCGGCCGACGGCCGGAGCGCGGCGCGACTTGACCCGCGGCCCGGCGTGCGGTGACGATGCGCCCATGGCTACTCCCGCATTGCAGATTGAAACACTCGTCACCGGCACCGGCGCCGCTCCGAAAAAGGGCGATTCCGTGACCGTCCATTACACCGGCTGGTTCACCGATGGCGGGAAATTCGACAGCTCGGTTGATCGCGACGAGCCGTTCTCCTTTATGCTCGGCATGAAGCAGGTGATTGCCGGCTGGGATCAAGGCGTGGCCCAGATGAAGGTGGGGGACAAAGTGAAACTGACCATTCCGCCGGAGCTCGGTTACGGTCGGGAAGGCTACCCGGGGGCGATTCCGCCGAATGCCACGCTGATCTTCGAGGTCGAGTTGCTCGGGATCGAGTGAGCGACGGATCGCGCCGGGGGAGTCGGCCGGGCCGCGCGGAGCGGCGCTGACGACGAGCCGCGCGGCCCAAGCGAGACGGAGCCGCCGACCGATCGGGGGACGGAATCGGTTCAGGGCCCCCGAGCGTCCGGCCGTTGCCGCGGGCCGGCGGCGGCCCAACGAAACGGGCCGCCCGCGCGCTGGCCGGGTCCGGCGCTACGGCGCAACGCCCGGCGTCGTGCCGGCGTCGATCCCCGTGCTGCGGAGAAAGCGGCTGCGCCGCGCCCCGCTGCGGCCGTGCGCGGCCTCGCGTTGGCCGGGCTCGCTGTAGGGTTGGCGGCGGTAGCCCGGACGCGCCGGATCGGCGGCGCAGCGGATTTGATAGGCCTGCATGCGGTCGAAGAGGCCGAGGAGTTGGGCGGGCAGCGGGTAGCGGTCGAGGCCGGAGCGCTCGAGGGCGAGGAGCAGTTCGTGGGTCGCCTCGAGCGTCGACAGGCAGCCTTCCTGCGGCTGCTGTTTGATCACGTAGCGACTGCGGCCGGCGGGCGTGAACATGATGCGCGGGAGGCGCTGGAGGCTCGGGCTGAGGCGCAGCATTTTGCGCGCGCCGCTCCATGTGGCATCGAGCAAGAACACGACCAGGCGGCGGTCACCGAGGTCGGCGGGCGCGAGGTCGCCGGTGGACAGATTGCGGGCCTCGAGCCCGGGGTAGAGGAGCACGGGGAGGTGGCGCGGGTCGTCGATCAACGCCTGCACCGCCTCGTGGTCGTCGAAACCGATGCCCATGTGAATCACGCTTTCGGCGAGGCACAGGTGGGTGAGCCGGCCGGTGTTAGCCCGCTCTTTCTTGAACTCCTTCGGATGCATCAGAAACACGAACCGGGTGCGGGTGACCATCGGGGTGATCGACGGGCACCAACACAGGGCCTGGGGCCAGAAACACCGGTAACACGTGTCGCGGCTCATGGGGCGGGCGGTCGCCGGCGGAGCGCGGACCTCACTGTTTGAAATCCGTCGCCGGGCGAACGAGGTCGAGTTCCTTGATCCAGGCGTTGCGGTAACGCACATCGTGGCCTTCGCATTGGAGCTTCAGGCCGCCGGGGACGTCGGTGATGCCTTTGCCGCCGTCATTCCCGCCGTCGAGGCCGGAGTTCGCGCCGCCCCAGACCTGGTTGATGGTCTGGTTGCCGTGCACCTTGATGCCGTTGAAGTAGAGCGTGACCATCGCGGGCTCGGTGCGCTTGCCGTCCTTGAAACGCGCCGCGCGAAACTGGAGGTCATAGGCGTTCCATTGGCCGAGGCCCTTGTAGGCGAAATACGGAGACGGCGTTTCGTTGATCACGGCGCCCATGCCGTGCTTGGTCGCGTCGCTGTCGCAGATCTGGATTTCGTAGCGGTTTTGCAGATAAACCCCGCTGTTGCCGCCGGGCTTGGTGACGAGGAACTCGATGTGCAGGCGGAAGTCGCGGTAGGCCTTTTTCGTCACGATGTCGGCCGCGCCATACTTGCCGAGGGTCGCGGCGGGATCGTCGGTTTGGAGGACGGTGCCGCGGTCGACCGGATCGTCGACGATCTTCCATTTGATGGGGAGCGCCGAACCGAAGCGCGGCCCCGTCCAGTAGGTCCACTGGTCGTCGAGCGTTTTGCGGCTGCCGTCGAGGAGGACTTCGGCGCCGGGGAGCGGCTTGGCGCCGAGGCCGATTTCGGCGCGGGCGGCGGGAACGGTGGCGCCGAGGCCGACGAGGGCCGTGAGGAGGGCGGTGAGGCGAGGGAGGGATTTCATGGGGGTGGGTTCGGGCCCAACTTCCTGCGGACCGGACCGGGGCGCAAGCTTCCGTGCAGGGGGGGCGCAACCGAGGCGAGTCCGGCTGGACGAAACGGATTTGTCGTTCAGGGTGCACGGCATGCACCTCGGAGGAATCCACCACCTGACGGCCGTGACGGCCCGCGCCTCGGACAACCACGCGTTCTACACGCGCACGCTCGGCCTGCGCCTCGTGAAGAAAACCGTGAACCAGGATGACGTGTCCGCCTACCACCTGTTTTACGCCGACGGCCTGGCGTCGCCCGGGAGCGACCTGACCTTTTTCGACTGGCCGGTGCCGGCGGAGCGACGCGGGACGAACAGCATCGCGGGCACGGGGCTGCGCGTCGCGAGCGAGGCGAGCCTGGGGTGGTGGCGGGACCGGTTCGCCGCCGCGGGAGTGACCCAGCGCGCGATCGGGGACCGCGACGGGCGCGGCACCCTCGATTTCGAGGATTTCGAGGGACAGCGCTTCAGCCTCGTCGTGGACCGGGAGCCGCGCGAGCCGGCCCACCCGTGGGCCAAGAGCCCGGTGCCGGCCGAGCACCAGATCCTCGGGCTGGGGCCGATCACGCTCAGCGTGCCCGCGTTGGCGCCGACCGAAGCCACGCTGACGAAAGTCATGAATATGCGCCGGGTGCGGGACTACGCGGCGAGCGGCGCCGGAGCCGCGGGCGCGGCGGTGCACGTTTTCGAAATGGGTGCGGGCGGTGCGGCGGCCGAGGTGCATGTCGTCGTCGAGCCGGGTTTGCCGCGGGCG
>CAJAYO010000390.1 GCA_903948415.1 uncultured Opitutia bacterium
CCAAAGCTGGTCGACGAAGCGGATTTTGAGCGGCTTCTCCAGCTTGCGAAACCAGCCCTTGAAATCGACCAGTTGACCGTGTTCGGGCCGCAGCAGTTTCGCGCGCAGAAAATTCACGCGCGGCGGCGTGTCGGTGACCTTCGCCAATTCCGCTTTGACGTCGTCAATCGTCCACACCGTGGCGGTCTGCGTCGGGTCCCACGGCGGGGGCGGCGGCAACGTGACCCACGTCTCGCGGGCCAGCGCGGCCAAATCCGGCTTGATCCGCCCCTCCGGGGCACCGGCTTGGGCGCGGACCGAGGGGGCGGCGCCTAGGAGCAGCAGCAGGACCGTCGCGCCCACCCACGGCGCCGCCCTGAGCCAGCCGGCTCGGTCGCAGACAGGGCGCTGGGCGAATGTCGTCACAGGATGAACAAAGCTAGGTCTCTCAACGGCGCGTTGGCGAAGCCAGACCACATCTTTCTTTCGGGGTGCGGGCGCGGGTGAAAGACTCGACTTGTCCCTTGATTGCCACGACTTTCGCCGGATCTAACCGTTCTCATTCCATGCGCGTCCCTTTTCTCCGCAGCCTGCCCGTCCGGCTGGCTGGGCTGATTTTGATCCTGAGCGGCCTCACCCTTTTAGTTCTGACCGAACTGAACCGTCGCGCCGTGGAGCGGATCCTGCTCGAACAGGCGGAAGTGCAGGCGGCCACTTCGACCGCCGCCGTCGTGGACGGACTCGACGCCGTCATCGGTTCCGTCGAGCGGCTGGCCCGCTTCGTCGCCCGGGACCTCGAAGGCCGCCCGCTCACGCCCGACGAAGTGGAGAAAATCGCCCGGAACGTCCTCATCGATAGCCCGAACGTCCACGGCTGCAGCCTCACCTTTGAACCGCGGGCGCTCACCCCTGCCACCGAGCGGTTCGGCGTCTACGTCCACCGCTCGAACAGCGTGAGCCGCTACGTGACGCGCGACCTCGCCACGCCCGAGCAGACTTATTGGACGCAGGATTGGTATCGGGAAGTTCTCGACAAGGGCATGCCCGTCTGGAGCGAACCCTTTTTCGACCGCGGCGGCAGCGAACGGAATGTCGTGCGCGTCGCGCTGCCGTTCTTCCGCATGGTCAACAACGAGCGCGAGGCGATCGGCGTCGTCGCCGCGGTGATCGAGTTGGACTGGCTGCGGCGGCTCGCCAACGTCAACGAGTTTTCCGACACGAGCTACACGATCATTTTCTCGCGCAGCGGCCGGTTGATCATCCATCCGAAACCGAACTACGTCATCGCCGAGACCATCGAAACGCTCGCGGAGAAGGCCAACACGCCCGATCTGGCGCAGATCCGGCAAAACATCCTCGCGAAACGCCAGGGTGCGCTGCGCTACTCCGAGACGCTGCCCGCACGCCGCGTGCACGTGAACTACAAGCCGACGAAATTTGCCGGCTGGGGCGTGATCGTGGGCTACGACGAGGCGGAATTCCTCAAGACGCAGCGCGCGTTCCGCGGCATCACCGCGGCGTTTGTCGGCGCCTTGCTGGCCCTGTTGGCCGGAATCGTGATTTTGGTCACGCGCTTCGCGCTCCGGCCCCTCGGCCAGCTCGCCGTGGCCGCGGACGAGATCGCCCGCCGCAATCTCGACTGTGCAATCGCGCCGCCGCGCCGGGACGACGAGGTCGGCCGGCTCACGCAGTCGTTCCGCAGCATGCGCGACGCGCTGAAAGCCCAACACCTCGAGCGCCGCTGGGCCAGCCAGTCGATCGACCACCAGCTGCGCTACAACCAGCTCATCATCGATTCCGTCAGCGAACTCGTCTTCGTGCTCACCAAGGCGCTGAACATTTCGCGGATCAACCCGGCCGTTCGCCAAACCACCGGCTACACCGAGGTGGAGCTCATCCGTTCGCCCCTCGGCCGGTTGGTGCGCCTCCGCCCCGCGGCCGGCGAGAACACCGCCACCACGGCCGAGCTCCTCGCCGCCGCGCTGAAGGACGGGCGCAGTCTGCTCGATCAGCCGGCCTTCCTCGTCGACGCGCACGGGGTCGAATCCGCCGTGCGGCTCACGCTGGTCCCGCTGCGCGACGACAACCGCGTGGTCGGCGGCGTCGTCACGTTGCGCACCACGGCCCCACAAACCCCGAATCTATGAACAAGCACATTTTGACCGTCGACGATGAGTCGGAGATCCGCGAGCTCCTGCGGGAAATCCTGACCGCCTCGGGTTATCGGGTGTCGGGCGCCAGTTCGACGGTCGAGGCAATGCGCGTGGTCCGCGACGACACCCCCGATCTGATCATCACCGATCTTCAGCTGGAGGAAAGCGACGGGTTCGATCTCGTCGAGCAGGTGAGGGCCGTGGCGCCAAAGCTGCCCATCATCATGTTGACGGGCGTGCTGTTCGACCCGCAGGTCCTCCGCGGGCCGATCGGGGAAAAAATCGCCGCCTACGTCGAGAAGACCGCTCCGCTGGAGCGGGTTCTCCAGGAAGTCCGCCGGCAATTGCCGGCCTGAGTCGGCGCCCACTTCGCGCAATGCACCGGCCGTTGGTGGGGCCGGCCGGAGGCCTGTGCCTCGTCGGTGCACACAGCGGATGCGGTCTGCGCCCCTTCGCGCCTCGTCCGATCCGGCCAAAAGTTTGCCGGCCGCAGATGCCCCCACAGGCATCCACGGCCGGCCGACTGATTGGGGTAACTAAATGCTTAGAACGCGTGCTGGACGGACACGTAGGCGAGCGGCCCGCTGAAGTCCGCGTAACCGCCGCGAGTACCGTTTTCGCTGTCGAAGTAGCCCACTTTGGCACTGAGCAACGTCTTCTCGCTCAGCTTGCGCTTCACGCCGACGCTGATCGTGGACTCCTTGGCGCTGGCGCCGAGGGGCATCGCGACGGCGGCATACTCCGCGTCGAAATTGCTGGCGCGATAATACGAGCCCTGGATCGTGCCGGTCGTCAGCTTGTCGATCGTGAAACCCACGATCCCATCGGCTGTGACGTAGTTGTTGTCGGAGTTGCGGAGGTTGCGCTTCGCGTTGCCGCTCACCCATGGGTACATCGTCTGCAGCTGGTCGAACACCATCGTCCCATTCGCCTGGATATAGAGCGCCTTGGAGACGCTCCACGTGATGCTCTCGGAGATGCTGTGGCGGCTCGAATCGCTCCCATCCACCGTGCCGTTGATCACGCCGACCGTCGTGAGGCCGCTGTGGAACACCTTCGATTTGCTCTTCTGGAGCACGTAGCGCGTAGTGCTGCTCAAGGCATGGGTCGGCTTCACCACGGCGGTCAGCTTCGTGCCGTAGATATCGTAGTTCAGCGCATAGTCGCGGCCGAGGACATCGTCGTAACCCGCGAATTCGTTCTCGTGATCCTTGGTGAACAGCTCGGCGCGCAGGCTCATCACGGGGCTGACCTTCCACGACATGCCGACGGTCGCGTTGCTGTGCTTCTCGTCGATGTTTTTGCCGATCATGTCGAGCTCGGTGGCTTTGGTCGCGCCGTTCAATCCCTGGTAGCGCACAAGCTCATTCTGCTTCGTCGTGCGATATTCCCAGCTCGCGTAGAGTGCGACACTCTTGATGCCGGTGTAACGCACGTCGACGGTTGGAGTCCACGGCTTCTCGACGTTGTCCACGGCGTGCAGACCGGTGGCCGCGTAGTTGGTCACTGCGCCGGTGGCGAGGGTCACGCCCTGCGACGAGTAGTTGACGAGGTTCTTGCCGGAATCCTCCCAGCGTTCGCCGCGGAGAGCCGTTTCAATAGCGAGATCCGGCGATGGGCTGAACCGCGCGCCGAGATTGCCGGTCAGGGCGCTGTATTCCAAATCGCCCTTCGACACGAGGTGGTAGGGCGCACGCGCCGTGGCGCCAGTGTTCACAAAACCGCCGGGATAGTTGTTGATGCCCGTCGCCGAAGCGAGGGTCGCGGTGAGGAGTCGCGAACCCGCGATCTCGACGTCAGCGGTGTGATACAGGAGGCCGCCGAACACCGTGACCTTGTCGCTCAGCACGGTCTCAAACGTGGCGGAGGCATGATAACCGTCCTCCTCGTGCCGCTGTGTCATCGTCGTGCGGCGCGGGCTGCCGGCGCGAACATTGTTCACCGTCGGCGACGTGAAGACGAGCGCGGGAAACACCGCGAGTTCGCCGATATTCTGCTGCATCTCGCGCACGTTCACATTCTCGATCGCGTTGCCGCCCACCGAGAGCACCACCGAGGTGTTGGCCATCGTGTGGCGGAGGCCGATTTCCCACGCGTCGTTCTTCTCATCAAGATCGAGGTAGGTCGGGAGCAGTTTCCGCGTGGCGGAGACTGGATTCACCGAGCCCGGGCCGGCGTAGATCGGGATGCCGGTCAGGTTGGTGTCGCCGAGAATCGTGCTGTCCTTCCGGCCGTCACGCGTGCTGTGCGTGTAGCTGAACGAGATCACCGGCGCTTTCGGGAGGGCGATGGTGCCGTGCACCGACAACTGCCCGCGGTCCACATAGAGCGGACGACTGAACAGCGGCAGCCACACATTCCCGATCGGGAAGAAACCGCCCGCGCCGTCGTAGAACGTGCGGAAGGTCTTATACCCGACCTCAAACGTGCCGACGTCCTCTTTCGCCAGTTTGAAGTTGAGCTGGTAGTCTTCCTGCCCGGCCAGGGCGCGACCGGTGACGGCCAACGTGGTTTTATCCTTCAGGTCGTAATCGAAGCGCATGTCCTCGATGCCGGCCGCACCGGTTTTCGCACTCGCGGTTCTCGCCTGATAGGCGGCCTTGCTGCCGTTGATGTCGGCCCCGCCGGCGGAGAAGGTGATGTAGTTGGTATCGAACGTCGGGAGCGCATCGGTTTCTGCGGCGCCGCCCGAGACAGACAGTAGCGCCAGACCGGCCGCAAGACCGGTGGTGCGCAGGGCAAAGGTGAATGATTTCATTTTAAGGGTCGGTTGTCGGGTTAGAAGCGCAGGGCGTGGCTGGTGTTGGAGCCGTGGACGGCCTCGTGGCAGCCCGAGACCCAGCACGTGCCTTGAACCGGATTGCCGGCATGGTCGCGGCCGCTGGCGAACAGCATGCCCGGGGCCGAACCGGTGGCGTGGCATTGCAGGCACAGATTCGAATCCGGCGCCTTGAGCATCTTCTGGTTAACCGAGCCGTGCGGATTATGGCACGCCACGCAGCCTTCCTTCATCGCATTGTGTTTGAAAATAAACGGTCCCTTTTGCGTCGTATGGCACTCGGCGCAGCCCTCGGTTTGCGTGCGCAACGAGGCGCCGGTGCCCATCAGGGCATTACCCTTGTGCGGGTCGTGACAATCGCTGCAGCTCACGTTCCCGTTCGAGACCGAATGGGCGTAAGGCAGGCTGAACTGACCGCGCTTTTCGAGGTGGCATTCGAAGCACGCCTCGGGCGACTTCCGCGGGTTGACGATCGTGTGCGTGGTGCCTCCGGCCTTCACGTGAAGACTGCCGGCGCCGTGGCACGCTTCGCAGCCCGTGGTCCCCAGCTTCGGATCGGCGAACGCGAGCTTGGCGTGCGAGGCATTGGCGAATTTATCGACCTGCTCGGCGTGACATTCCTTACAGGCCTTGTCGCCGACGAGGGTGGCCCCGGGCACATGGGGTACCACGAGCATGGTGCGGTTGGCGGTCACGCAACCGAGGAGAAACAACCCCCACACGGCGGTGCCTCCAAAGATCAGCGTGGTTCGGGAGAGACGCAGTTTGAGTTTCATAGGGCGGTGAGTTTGACGGTGTCTTACGGGGTGGTGGAAACGGTTCCTGCTGAATTGTGCGCCAGTATGGTCATTTATCGGCGCATTGGCTGCGCACGCCTTGCCCAGTGCAGCGCAAAATTTGGTTTGTTTAGCGCGACAAATTCCCGCGACCGGGCGCCGCCTCCCGACCCCATGGCGCCCGGCCCGCATCCCACGCGACAGCTCGTCCGGAGAAATTCGTCACCCGCCACCCCATTTGAACGAAGGTTCACGGCGAGCGTGGAAGCGTCGCGGCAAGAAATCGTCGTCGCGGGAGCCGCCGGCACTCCCGCGCCGCCCACGGATTTTCCGGTTGATGCCTTCCCTTCTTCCGCTGGTCGGACCGGTCTTGTGAACAGTGAGGATAACCATGGAGGCCAAACGCATGGTCGAGGCGGCTCTTCATCGTTGCCCCGTGCCGCCGGTCGGTCGCACCGGGCTATCGCGCTGTGCTCAACCCGGCCGGCTCACTGGCGGCAATCCCGACGGCGAGTCGCCCGCCCACCGTCAGCTCGTGTCTCCGTCAAAGCGGAAGGTGGTGCGGCGGCTCAGGCGAAGACCCGTCCGTGGCCGGTCGTTCTGGGCGTTCGCGCCGGCTGCCTCTTCTTTTACCGGTGGCTGTGGTGTATTCAGATTATTGTCATTGCGAGGTGCGCGAAGCGCAACGGGGCGATCCAGCTGGATGGCTTCGTCGCTTCGCTCCTCGGCCTGACCCGCCAACGATTAACCGAGAGGGGCTTGCCCCAACACCCCCGGCTCACGCCCCGGAGAAATCAGGCAGGCCGGATCTTTCCGGAAAAACCCAACGATAAATTGCCGCCCACCTCGCGAAGACGGCTCCGGTCAGCAAATCCTCCAGAAGTGGGCGGCGAGGGCCGGCCCGAGGCGGGCGGCGTTCTGCCAGACCGGGTTCGAACGCGATGTCGGCGAGCGGGCCGTGGCAGGTCCTGCGACCGCCGGTCGGGTCGTTTTTGCTCTCGAAGTAGCCGAGCTTGGCGCGGCCGATCCACGAACCGGCGAACGCGTGCTTCCCGCCCACCGCGATCGAGATCGCCTCCCCCGCGACGCGGTCGGCCATCGAGCGCGGCGCCAGGAGGGCCAGGCCGTTTGGGGGGCGGTAAAAACTCGCCGGCCTTTGCAGGTCGGTCTGCTGGTCGCCCGCCACGCCGGTCAACGCCCCGAACGGGCCGTAGTGGTTATCGGCCTTTGGCCGGGCGCGGTGGCTGTCGGCCGCGTTGGTGGCCGCCGGGACGGGTGGCCGGAGATTCCGCCGATCAAG
>CAJAYO010000391.1 GCA_903948415.1 uncultured Opitutia bacterium
GCAACTCCGCCCCGCTTGCCCTCCGCGCGTCCTTCGAGTCCGACGCCTGGCGCAACTCCACCGGCGAACTCCCCCTCATCCTCGGCGTCGATATCGCCGGCCGCCACGTCATCCTCGACCTCGCCCGCGCCCCCCACGCCCTCATCGCCGGCGCCACCGGCTCCGGCAAATCCGTCTGTATCAGCAATCTCATTCTCTCGCTGATCTACCGCTTCCGCCCCGACGAACTCGAACTCGTCCTCATCGACCCCAAGATCGTCGAGTTCGCCATCTACCGCGACCTCCCCCACCTCATCCACCCCGTCGTCACCGAGCCCAAGCAGGCCGTCCAGGCCCTCAAGTGGCTCGTCCGCGAGATGGAACGCCGCTACTCCGTCCTCGCCGAAAAATCCGTCCGCAACCTCGCCGGCTACAACGCCAAGGCCGTCGCCGAGGGCTTCCCGAAGCTCCCCTACATCGTCCTCGTCATCGATGAACTCGCCGACCTCATGATGACCGCCGCCCAGGACGTCGAGACGCCCATCGCCCGCCTCGCCCAGATGTCCCGCGCCGTCGGCATCCACACCGTCCTCGCGACCCAGCGCCCCTCCGTCAACGTCATCACCGGCATCATCAAGGCCAACTACCCCACCCGCATCGCCTTTCAGGTCGCCTCGCAAATCGACTCCCGCACCGTCCTCGACGGCAAGGGCGCCGAGGCCCTCCAGGGTCGCGGCGACATGCTCTTCAGCCCCCCCGGCCTCGGCCGCCTCCAACGCCTCCAGGCCCCCTTTGTCGACGACGGCGAAATCGAAAAAATCGTCGGCTCGCTCAAATCCCAGCTCGCCCCCCGCTACCGCGTCGAGCTCCGTCCCGAAGACATCCCCGGCTCGCTCAACCCCGACGATCCCACGCTCCACGCCGGCGCCGACCCCCTCATCAAAGAAGCCCTCGAAGCCATCTCCGCCAACGGCCGCGCCAGCACAAGCTATCTCCAGCGCCGCCTCAAAATCGGCTACAACCGCGCCGCCTCGCTCATGGAGGAAATGGAACAACGCCGCTACATCGGCCCCCAGGTCGGCAACAACCCCCGCGAAATCTACGTCCAACCCGGCGACCTCCACATCGCCTCCACCGCCACCTAATCCGCGAGCTGCCCCGACTTTCCATCTAATCCGCGAGCTGCCCCGACTTTCCGCGTAGGCCGCGAGCTCGCTCGCGCCTCTTCCAAACTCCCCGCTCTCACCTCCCAGCTCCCAGCTCTCCGCTCCCCTCCTTGTCCGACGCCGCCCTCACTTCCTCCGCCCTCCTCGAACGCATCCGTCGCGACGGCGTGCGCAAGACCGCCGTCGCCCTCCGCAAGCCCCCGCTCTCCTCGCGCCTCCTCCAGGAACTCGCCGAACTCACCGAGCCCTCCGCCGCCCAGCAATTCGTCGCCGCGTATCCGCTTTCCCCCAGCCATCTCCTCGAAACCCTCGCGCAGACCGCCCAAGACCCCGAAGTCTTTCCCTTTCTCGCCACCAACCCCCGCACCCCTCCGCACCTCCTCTCCACCTTCGCCGCCCACGAAAACCCCGAGGTCCGCGTCCACGTCGCCACCCACCCGCAACTCGCCGCCCGCGAACTCCTCAACCTCGCCCAGGACCCCGACGTCGCCGTCCGCCGCGCCGTCGCCTCCAATCCGTCCCTCCGCCTCCCCCACCACGCCGCGCTGACGACCGACGCCAACCCCGGTGTCCGCCTCCGCCTTTCCTCGCAGCCCGCCCTGCCCGCCCAAGTCGCCCTCGTCCTCTCCGCCGACGCCAGCACCGTCGTCCGCACGCACACCATCGCCGCCACCACCGCCGACGACGATCTCCTCCTCGGTTGGGCCGCCAGCGACGAGGAAGACGTCCAACTCGCCCTCGCCTCGCGCAAAGCCCTTCCGACCGCCGTTCGCGCCCTCCTCCTCCTCTCCCCGCACGCCGCCGTCCGCCGCGTCGCCCGCGATCTGCTCGAGCCCGACCCCGTCGCCCTCCTCCATTTCATCACCCACGGCGAACCCGACGAACGCGCCTGGGTCGCCGCCCGCCCCTCGCTCGCCGCCCCGCTCCAACGCCAGCTCGCCCAAGCCGAAGACGCCGCCGTCCGCCTCGCCCTCGCCGCCAACCCGTCGCTCGCCCCCGACGTCGCCGACTACTTCGCCGCCCTCGCCGACGAATCCGTCTGCGTCGCCCTCGCGACCAACCCCGCCCTCAGCCCCGAGCACGTGCAATCCCTCGCCGCCACGCGCCTCCCTCCCGTCCTTACCGCCCTCGCCTACCGCGACGATCTCTACGAGGAACTGATCCCGTTCCTCCTCGCGCACAGCCCCGATTTCCGCCGCCACTGGGCGATCCAGCAAAAACCCGCCTCGCTCGCCGACGCCACCCTCGCCCGCCGCCTCCTCGCCGATCCGCTCCCGTCGATCCGCGCCCTCGCCGTGGCGTCGCACGCCTGGCGCCGCGCCGACCTCTACGATTTCGCCCGCGACCGCTCCCCCGCCGTCCGTCTCGCCGCCCTCCGCCACCCGAGCGCCCCCGACGATCTCATCGCCGAACGCCTGAGCGATCCCTCACCCGAAATCGCCCACGCCGCGTCCGCCGCCCAAGCCGCCCGCGCTGCAACCGCCCGCAGCGCTCCCCCTCCGGTGGTCAAACCGTCCGCGCCCGTGCCCCGCGCCACCCCCGAACCCTCCGCGCTCAGCCCTCAGCTCTCAGCTCCTCCGGCCCGCGCCCACGCCCCCTCGCGCACCGATCAACTCTCCACCACTTTCAACCAACTCAAACGCCTCTTCTGGCAGTAACGCGTCACACCCCCACTCGCCCTTTCCCTTTCGCTCTCCCTTTCCCGCTCCCTTTCCCTCTCACTTTCCCTTTCCCTTTCCCTCTCTCCCGCCCATGGCCAAAAAACCCACCTCCCTCACCTTCCGCGACATCGTGCTCGGCGCCGAAGCCGACGTGATCCGCGCCGCACTCGACGCGCGCATCAAGATCGACGCCCTCCTCACCGAGCGCCAGGCCGCCTACGAAAAAATCGCGACCCTCGAGACGCAGATCAACACCGTCGTCGGCGAAGCCGGCGTCTACCCCTTCCCCGCCCCGCCGCTCCCCGTCGCCGGCTTCGACCAAAAGCCCGCCAAAAAATCCGCCAACGCCACCTCGGCCGACACCGACGAAGACGACGAGTCCGATACCGACGACGTCCCCGCGAAGTCCTAAGCCCGTTCCCTTCCGCCGCCCTTCTCCTTCCGTGTCTCCCGTGTATTCCGTGGGCACCTCTCCCGCCTTTTCCCTCTCGGGGTGAGTTCTCCTCCCCACCTTTGATGCGCGCCGATCAACAGATCCACATCAACGGCCTCCTCCTCCAACGCGAGGAGCTGTTCGTGCGCGTCCACGATTTGGAGACAGCCGCCGCCGCCATCCTCGGCGAGCCCTACCCCTTCACGCGTCCCGCGCTTCCGTCCGACTCCAAGCTCAAGCGCAAACCCACCCCGCGCCCCTCCGAACGGAGCGGCGGTTTTCAACCGCCGTCGGCCGCCGCCCGCGAATCCCTCCGCCGCCTCGAAGGCCGCGAGACCGCCTACCGCGTCACCTACCGCCGCTTCGGCCAGGTCGTCACCGAAGACCACGACGACCTCGACGCGCTCCGCACCCTGCTCGCGTCGCAGGGCGCCCACCTCACCGTCACCCGCGTCGAAACCATCGACCTCGGCGCCCGCACGAAAGCCGTGCTCCTCTCCGAAACCCAGGGGTAGGAGCCCGCTTGCGGGCGATCCTCGCCTCGCCCCCATTTCTACCGCTCCGGCCCCACCGTCAGTCCGGCCGCCGCCACCCGCTTCCGCGGGTTCGGGTCGAACGACAGAAACACCGTCGCCTTCAGCGCCCGCGCGGTCGCGACGTGCCACACGTCAAACGATCAATGCCCGCCCCCGGTCGTGTCGCGCTCCGACCATCGCGCCGCCTCCGCCACCACCGGCGCCAAATCGCACCGCATCAGGTGCAGATACTCCGATTTCAAATCCGCCTCAAACGCCGCCAGCGACTGCAACGCCTCGGCCGGCGCCATCACTTTCCGAAACACCGCGAAACGG
Organism: uncultured Opitutia bacterium; assembly: GCA_903948415.1. Taxonomy (GTDB): domain Bacteria; phylum Verrucomicrobiota; class Verrucomicrobiia; order Opitutales; family Opitutaceae; genus GAS368. The sequence continues at coordinate 4,091 of CAJAYO010000391.1, forward strand.
AGCGCACTGCCCAACGCATACCGGTGCACCGCCGTCACGGTTCGACTTCCTCCCCTTTGCCCACCGACCTCATCCCCTGGGCATAGTTGTTTCTCCGCTCGCGGACCGTCGTCGTCTTCAGGTGCTCCCCTTCGTCGCCCATTATTCGACCCACCACCCGCTTTTCCCTCCTCTGGCCTCCGCCACTCGGCGCTCCGGTCATCCCGGCACCGCCCCAATCCGCTGCCCTCGCGTCCCAACCGCCCGGCCCTCCCTCACCCCTTCCTCCGCCAAAAATCCCCCGCGCGCCGCACCCCGCCCTCCCGCATCGCCGTGCCCGACACCTTGGAAAACCCACATCCGGCCACACCCGACCTCCGCAGTTGCTCCGCCCAGTTTTCCCGCCCCCATCCGCCGGGCCTCCCCCGGCGTGAACC
>CAJAYO010000392.1 GCA_903948415.1 uncultured Opitutia bacterium
CCTGCCGTATAACTATGCCCTATCCTACTCCGAGGTCTTCAAAGACAAATTGGCGATCGCGCTCAATTTCGGCCACCGGACTCTCTTCACGCCCCAGGACACGTTTAACCAAGCGCATCAGGCCCTGCCCAATGGAGCGGCTGGTCCGGCCTACACGTATCAAGCGGCCTTTGTCGACGAGCGCCTCGTGACGTCGCGGTGGGGCGGCGGCTTGCGGCTCGACTACAAACTGGGTGCGCACGTGAACCTTTATGGCAGCACCACCGTGAACCGGCTCACCGACCACGACACGGACCGCATCGCCACGTTTACCACCCCGCAAACCGTCGCGACCCTGGACGCGGCCGGCAATCCCACCGGCGCCGGCGGCATCCTCCCCACCTTCACCAACGAGCTGACGTCCGTCCGCGGCATCGCCAACAGCACGTTCAACATTCAAGCCGACACCGCCTACAAAGACGCGCGCACGCTCTTTCACCAAGTGGGCGGCTCCTATCAGGGCAAGGCGCTGTCGGCCGAGTGGAACGTCTACAAATCTGACTCGAAATCCAACTACTCCGGGCAGCGCAATCTCGGGTTCACCGCGCGCGGCATCGGCTACACGATCGATCGCCGGACCAACTCCAACTATCCGCTCGTCACCCAGACCTCCGGACCAAGCCTCGCCGATCTGACGAGCTACAACGACAATCGCTACCGCATCGACCGCCGCGCCGGTTGGGATGGCTACGAGGGCGCCTCCCTCAACGTCTCGCAAAAATTCGCGACGTCGCTCCCGACAATGCTGAAGGCCGGCCTGCGTCGCCGCGACCAACGCCGCGCACTCGAGGCAACGCAGTGGAGCGGCACCTATCTCGGGCCCGACGGCGTCATGGGCTTGAACGCAGCCACCGGGCGCAACGACGACAATCTCGCCCAGTTCGGCCTGATCGAGCGCGGGCAACTTCACACCACCCACGTCAATTTCCCGAACGTCCCCGTGCCCGCGTTCCCCGGGCGCACCAATCAACTCATCGACACCGCGCTTGAGACCCAGCCCGGACTCTTCCGTCAAGAAGTGGCGGCCAACGTGCAGGCGCAGCTCACCGGCCACCAACTGTTCGAGGAGAAGATCGACGCCGCCTATCTCATGGGCAGCGTTGACCTCGGAAGGCTCAACCTCCTCGCAGGCGTGCGCGTCGAGCGCACGAAGGCCACCGGGGTCGGCGCCTTGCAAGCCCTCACCGCCGCTGAGCGCGCGCGCCGCGCCGCCTACGTCGGGACCGTGACCGACGCTGAAAATGCCCGCCGCACGACCGCCGAGTTTGGCGGGCGCCAGACCCGCTCCGGCGACTACCAAAACGTGCTGCCGGGCCTGCACCTCAAGTATTCGCCGCACCCCCGTCTGGTGACGCGTTTCAGTTTCGCAACCAACGTGGGCCGGCCCGGCATCGGCCAGCTGATTCCCCGCACGACGGTCAACTTCGACAACCAAACCATCTCCACCAGCAATCCCAGCCTAAAGCCCCAGACCGCGCAGAACTACGATGTGTCCGCGGAATATTACTTCGAGCCCGCGGGCATGGTCTCGGTCGGCCTCTTCCAGAAAGACATCAAGAACTTCATCTACACCTCTGGCGGCGCCATCGTGCCGGCCGGAGCGGACAACGGCTTCGGCGGCGACTACGCCGGCTACGCGCTCACCACCCAATATAACGGCGGCAGCGCCAAAGTCCGCGGACTCGAGCTGAACTACAGCCAGCAGTTCACGTTTCTACCCGGTGTGTTTGCCGGCCTCGGCGCCTACGCCAACTACACCCGGATGGACAGCGCAGGCAACTACGGCGCCGGCAACGCCATCGCGCTCGCCCCCAATCCCAAAGGCAAAGTCGCCGGCTTCAATCCCGAGACCGCGAATTTCGGCGTCTCCTACATTCGCAATCAAGTGACCGTCCGCCTCCAGTTCACGCACCGGGCCCGCTACCTCACGACTTACAACGTGAACGACTCGCAACTGGTGTATGCAATTCGCCGCGACACGCTGGACCTCAAGACCCAATACCAGCTGTCCAAGCACGTCAGCGCCTACCTCGACATCAACAATGTCCTCCGCGAATTCGAAACCGGCACCGATATCGGCAGCCGCCCGGCCAGCCGCCGCGTGCTGACGCCCGGGTTCTTTTGCGGGATCAACACCCGCCTCTGATCCCCGACCGGCGTGGTTGGGCGAGCGAAGAATCCCCCCCAACGCCTCCACCACCGGTTCGGCGGGCCAAGGCGGGGCAGGCCACCGGTTCGCATTCCCGCCTCACACGGTTCGCCCTAGACGAACTCGAAACCTTGCGGTTGCGTGAACCCATGCCGACCCCTCCAGCACCGTCCGCGATTCGCACCGTGCAAGCCGACTTGCAGCAACCCGAGCACCAGGCGGCGGTGCTCGCGCTGGTCGACGCCTACTCGCGCGATCCGATGGGCGACGGCGCGCCCCTCTCCCCCGCGGCGCGCGTTCGCCTGATCCCCGGTCTGCGGCAACACCCCACGACCCTCGTCTTTCTCGCCTACGACGGCGACACCCCCGTGGGCGTGGCCGTCTGCTTCGTGGGTTTCTCCACCTTCGCCGCCCGGCCGCTCGTGAACCTGCACGACGTCGCCGTCCTCCCCACCCACCGCGGCCGCGGCGTCGGGCGCGCCCTGCTCGCTGCCGTCGAAGCCCAGGCCCGCGAACTCGGTTGCTGCAAACTCACCCTCGAAGTCCTCGATCAAAACCATCGCGCCCTCCGCACCTACACCGCCGCCGGCTTCAAACGCTACGCCCTCCAGCCCGGCACCGGCGAAGCGATCTTTCTGACGAAGCCGTTGCCGTGACGGCGCGGACCCGGGGCGAACGGCGCCGCGCTCCCTGCGCCCAGGCCGCGGAACCCCGGCTTGCACTCCCGCCGACGCCGGCGGGAAGGTGGGGCGTGAACTCCGCCGAAAAACTCTGCCTTGCCTGCGGCCTCTGCTGCGACGGCACCCTCTTCGACAACGTCCGGCTCGGCCCGCGCGACGACGCGCCCGCCCTGAAAGCGCTCGGCCTGCCGGTTGAGGTCACCCGCGGCCGGACGCCGGTCACCCTCTTTCGTCAGCCCTGCGCAGCCTTGTGCGCGGACCGCACGTGCCGGGTCTACGCGGACCGGCCGGGACAATGCCGGGCCTTCGAGTGCGGCGTGTTCAAAGACGCGCAGGCCGGGCGGATCGCTTTCGCCACGGCGCTGCGTTCGGTGAAAAACGCCCGCCGCAAGGCGGACACCATTCGCCGGCTCCTGCGCCAACTCGGCGACACCGACGAACACCGCTCCTTGGGCGACCGTTTCCGCCGCACCCAGCGGCGCTTGGAGTCGGGCGACCCCGACGCCGCGGCGGGCGCCGCGTTCGCGAAACTGGGGCTGGCCGTGCACCAGTTCAACCTGCTCGCGCACGAAAAATTCCACACCCGCGCCGAAGCGCCCTGAGCGCCGCCCGTGGTGCCGCCGCCACCCGACGCGATCGCGCTCGAACGACCAAAGCGGGATTCACAGCGGCCCCCGAGCCCGACCACGGAGTGCATAAAGCAGCCCGGCTGTTTGCGCCCGTGCCCGCTCGATCGTAACTCGGCGAGCTCGGTTCGGCCGTGCGCTCCGCGCGCGGCTCCGCCACTCACGCCGCACTCGCCACTCACGCCGCTCACGCCGCTCTCACCCCTCCGCCGCCCGCGGCGCGGCCGGCCGACCCCCGCGCGGCGCTCGCAAAAAAAGTGCGACGCGCCCGCCCCTCCGCGCGCCTCTCCGTTTCGTGCAAGGTCCGGTGTCCGGGTGGGCCGTGCGCTCCGCGCGCGGCTCCGCCCCTTCCGCCGCTCTCACCCCTCCGCCGCCCGCGGAGCGGCCGGCCCACCTCGGGCAGCGCCCGCAAAAAAAGTGCACCGCGCCCGCCCCCCCCGCGCGCCTCTGCGTTTCGCGCAA
>CAJAYO010000393.1 GCA_903948415.1 uncultured Opitutia bacterium
CAGGCGTAGATTTGGGCGTCGTATTCGACCGGCAGACCCAGTTGGTCGCGCATGAAATCGAGGTCGCGGGCGATGGTCTTGGTCGAAACCTCGAGGAGTGCGGCCAGCTTGGTGCAGTTCGTGAGCCGCGCTTCCTGAAATTCCTCATGGATGCGCATCATGCGGGCCAGCGGCGGACGGGAGTGGGGGAGCTGCGCGGGCTTGGGCATGGGACACCGAGCGTCCAAGGACCGGGCGGAGATGCAAACGGAGAGTGGTCTTCGGCGCAGGAAAATGAAGTCCGTTGCGCCGCCGCGCGGCCGCCCCGGTCCGGGCCCGGGTGCGTTTGCGGCGCATGAGCATCCCCACCATCGGTCTAAGTAAAACCCGCATTTTTTGCCGGATTATCGGACTTTAAGTGGTTTGGGCCATGCCAACAGTTCGTCGTTTTTTTGACCATGTTTTCCTTACTCCAGCGCGTCGCTACGCGACGGCTATCTGTGGGCAGGGGCTTTGGCCGTCTCGCCAAAACCGCGCAAGGGGTGTGGGCGAATCCTCCGCAGCCGACCGTTGATCCGCTGGAAGCATTCCGTCCGCGGCCGCTGGTCGGTCCGGTGCGGCTCTTTTTTCGGTTTACGCTGCGGCTCCACCTGAGCCTGACCTTCGTATGGTTCGGGGCCTGTGAGCAGCGCTTTGTGCTCGCGCCCGACCGCCCAAAGCTCGCGCCGCGCTTGGCTTGGTGGGCGGCCCGTGAACCCCGGTTTGCGTTCGTTCCCACCCGCTCAACCCTCGGTCAGGGCCTCGCGTGGTTCGCGGGCGGCGCTGCGCAGGTCGCCGACCGGGCGAAGAATTTCGTCATGACCAGCCTGACGACGACGGCGCCGGCGGGACTCGGCACGCAAGGTGCCTTTGCGCTCAAACTCGATCACCGCGTCACCCCGTTGCCGCGGGACAACTCCGCCGCGGAAATCGCGGCCTCAAACGGGGTGGCCGGCGGGGCAGGTTGCCCGCCACAGTTGGTGTTTATCAGCCCGGAGATCGCCGCCCTCGTGCCGCAAGAAGAACTCGCCGGCGCGCGGGTGTTCGTCCTCGATGCCACCCAGGATGCCATCGCCCAGGTGGGCCTGGCCCTGCAGGCCCACCCGGGCGCGTCCGTCGTCCGTGTGATCAGTCACGGAGAACCCGGCAGCCTGATGCTGGCTGGGCAACGGTTGACCCGCGATACCCTGCGGGACCGTTCCGCGGAAATTGCCGGCTGGCGGAAGCACTTGGCCCCCGGGGCTGATATCCTCCTTTACGGATGCTCGGTCGCGGGCACGCCCGATGGACGCAGCTTCGTCAACACGCTCGCGGCGCTGACGGAGTCCGATGTCGCCGCCAGTGCGAATCTCACCGGCTCGGCCACGCTGGGCGGCGATCTGACTTTGGAATATGCCACGGGGGCGATCGAGGCGCGAACCGGCCGTTTCGGCCCGGGCTGGGACCGAGCCGGCCTGATTCTGCCGGCCCCGGCCTTCAGCAGCAACCCGACCGCGACCTTCACGCGGACCCTCTCGGGCTCGTTCACGGCGGCCGCCTCCGGTTCGCCGACCTACTCGATCGCCCAGAAGACCCACTTCGCGAGTGACTTCACCACGCTGCCGGAGCCTTGGATGGTGACCGGCCACACCGCGCTCAGCGGAGGGGCCTGCGTGCTCACGGCCGCCCAAACCGACCAGGCGGGCGCCCTGATTTTGCCGAAGTTGGGCGCCGACAGCCCCGGTTCCTTCACCGCCACCTTCGACTACACCGTCACCGGCGTCACGGCCGGGGATGGGCTGAGCCTCAACTACGGAGTGCTGGCCAACACAACGGGTAGCGTGAGCAGCATGCTCAGCACCGGACTGGCCGTCACTTTCATCGAATCCGACACCCCGCGGATCGATGTGCGATGGAATAACGTGGTCGTCGGATCCGCGACCAACACCTTCGCCGGCACGGCCACGGCGGTGGAGATCAAGCTGGACGGATCCGGGTTGCTGACCGTCAGCTATGGCGGGGTGCAAAAGATCGCGCTGAACCTTGGCTCCAA
>CAJAYO010000394.1 GCA_903948415.1 uncultured Opitutia bacterium
CGCGGCGGGAGAGCGCGGACGAAAATTACCGCTACACGTTTTTCGAGTTGGAGCGGTAGCGCAGTCGGGCGGACGCCGGGCCGCCGGTTTACTTCTTGGCCGCGTGCGCGGCCGCGACTTCGACGTATTTTTCCGCCCAACGCCGCAGACCGGCCTGCTCGGCTTCGGTGAGCGGGCGGACCACTTTCGCGGGGGCGCCGAGAATCATCGAACCGGGCGGAGCAACAAAGCGCTGCGTCACGAGGGCGTTGGCGCCCACGATGCACCGGTCGCCGATGCGCGCGCCGTCGAGGACCGTCGCGCCCATGCCGATGAGACACTCGTCGCCAATGTCACACGCGTGAATGATCGCGGCGTGGCCGATCGTCGTGTGCCGGCCCACGCGCACCCCGTAGTCATCGGCGAGATGGACGATGGTGCCGTCCTGCACGTTCGAACCGTCGCCGATCACGATCGAATTGATGTCGCCGCGAAGCACGCAGCCATACCACACGCTCGCCCCGGCGCCCAACGTGACGTCACCCACGACGGTGGCGTTGGCGGCGACGAACGCGGCCCGGGCGGTGTCGGGGGTTTTTCCGAGATGTTGGGCGAGACGTTGCGACAGGGTCATCGGCCGACGTTGGCCGGCGGGACGGCGGTCGCCAATCCCATTACCAGCGGAATCGCGCGGGCACCGGCGCGGCCCTCACGGGCGCCGCACCCAATTCGAGCCGCCGAGCCAGACGAGAAAGCCAAACGTCGCCGCCACCATCAGCCCAATCGCCCCCACCGCCACTCCCGCCGCACTCAAAATGAAGATCAATTTTGGGACCATGATGAGAACAGGCGTAAGGTCCGATCCCGCGCCGTCACGCCGGAGTTTTGCCCGGGGCCCGTTTCCCCGAGATTTTACACGAAGCGCGGGGCCCGGCCGAGCGCGTCATTTCTCCTTCGAGTAGGGCACCCCGATGGCGGCGGGCGCGACCGCTTTGCCGACAAACCCGGCGAGGAGCAGCACGGTGAGGACGTAGGGCAGCGCGAGAATCGCCTGCACGGGAATCACGCCGACCCCGGGCAGGTCAACGCCCTGCAGCCGCGACGCGAGCGCGTCGGTGAACGCGAAAAGCAGGCAGGCCCCGAGGGTGGGATACGGTTTCCATTTGCCGAAGATGAGGGCGGCGAGCGCGAGGTAGCCCTTGCCGGCCGTCATGTCGCGCGTGAAGCCGGCGCTCGCGGCGGTCGAGAGATACGTGCCCGCGACGCCGCACAGCACCCCCGAAATCAGGATCGCCTGGTAGCGCAGGCCCGTCACCGAGATGCCGGCCGTGTCGACCGCGTGCGGATTTTCGCCGACGGCGCGCAGGCGCAGACCGAAGCGCGTGCGAAACAGCACCCAGGCACTGAGCGGCACGAGCGCCGCGGTGGCGTAGACGAGGAGGTTGTGCCCGCTGAGCAGTTGCGAATAAAGCAGCCCGGGAAACGGATGCTGGCCGGCGGCGTCGGCCCCCGGCCACACGAGCGCAGTGAAGCGTTGGCCCGGGCCGTCGAGCTGGGGCGTCTGGCCGCCGAGGTTGAACCACGCGAGCGCGAGCGTCGGGCCGAGTCCGGCCACCATGATATTGACGGCCATCGCGGCGACGACCTGGTTGCCGCGTTGGGTGACGGTGGCAAACGCGATCAACAGCGCGAGCAGGACGGAGACGCCGATGCCGGCACCGAGACCGGCCCACGCCGATCCGGTGGCGGCGGACACCGCGGCAGCGGCGAAGGCGGCGCCGAGCATCTTGCCTTCGAGACCGAGATCCACGACCCCGGAGCGCTCGGAAAACATGCCGGCGATCGCCGCGAGCAGCAGTGGCGTGGCCACGCGAATCGTGGCGGCGAGGGTGAGAACGATGAGGGTGTAGAGTTCCATCGCGTCAGCCCGTGTCTTTCGCGTCCGCTGGGCCAAACCGGGAGAACAACCCGGCGAGCGGCGCCCGGAACACGTTTTCCAGCGCACCGCAGAAGAGAATCACCAGGCCCTGGATGACCACGACCATGTCGCGGTTGATTTTTGGCAGGTCAAAGGAGAGCTGCGAACCGCCCTGGGCGAGCGCGCCGAAGAGGACGGCCGAAGCGAGGATTCCGATGGGGTGGTTCCGGCCCATGAGCGCGACCGCGATGCCGACGAAACCCGCGCCGCCGGGGAAATCGATGAGGATCCGGTGTTGCGAGCCGAGAAGTTCGTTCAGGCCGAGGCAGCCGGCGAGCGCGCCCGAGAGGAGCATCGCCTGCACGATAATCCTTGGCGGCGAAATCCCCGCGTAAACCGCCGCGGCCTGGTTTTGACCCGCGACGCGCAACGCGTAGCCCCAGCGCGTGCGCCACACCAAAACCCAGACCAGCGCCGAGGCGGCGAGCGCGAGGACGAAGGCGAGGTTGAGCGGCGACGCCGTGAAGGTCACGCCGACCTTCGCCAGCACTTCATGCGCGGCGGGCATGAACGCGTTGGCCCCGAATTCGCGCGACTCCGGCGACTGTTGGCCGGGCTTGATGAGAACGTTGACCAGCAGATACGTCATCAACGACGCGGCGATGAAGTTGAACATGATCGTCGTGATGACGATGTGGCTGCCGCGCCGCGCCTGGAGCCACGCGGGGATCAAAGCCCAGGCCGCGCCAAACGCCCCCCCGGCCAGAATCGCGAGCGGCAGCACGACGAGAAACGGCGCGTGGTCGCCGAGCCAGAGGGCCACCAGCCCGCTGCCCAGTCCGCCGATGTAGGCCTGGCCCTCGCCGCCGATGTTGAAGAGGCCGGCATGGTAGGCGACCGCGACCGCGAGGCCGGTGAACATGAAGTTCGTCGCGTAGTAGAGCGTATAGCCGATCCCTTCCTGGGTGCCGAGCGCCCCGCTCGCGAGAAGTTTGAACGCGGTCCACGGGCTTTCGCCAAGCATGCGCACCACGACGCCGGAAAGCAGCAGCGCCACGACGAGGTTGATGAG
>CAJAYO010000395.1 GCA_903948415.1 uncultured Opitutia bacterium
CCAGGCCGTGCAGGCCGTCCCCGGCGCCGGCCTCGCCGTGCCCATCTGGCTGCTCGGCTCGAGTCTGTTCAGCGCGGGCCTCGCCGCGGCCCTGGGCCTGCCCTTCGCGTTCGCGTCCCACTTCGCCCCGGATCATCTCGACGACGCGCTGGAGCTTTACCGGAGCGAGTTCCAACCGTCCGACGTCCTCGCGCAACCCTACGCCGTCGCCGCCATCGCGGTGTTCGCCGCCGACACCGACGCGGAAGCGGCGAGCCTGTTCACGTCGCTCCAACAGAGTTTCGTGCAACTCCGCCGGGGCACCCCGGGCCCGCTCCCGCCACCCGTCGACCGCATGGACGGGCTCTGGACACCCGCCGAACAGGCGGGGGTCGGCCACGCGTTTCGCGAGGCCGTCGTCGGCTCGCGCGCAACGGTGCAGCGGGGCCTCGCGGCGTTTCTGCGGCGCACCCGCGTCGACGAACTCATGGTGACGGCGGCGATCTTCGACCCCGCGGCGCACCTGCGCTCCTTCGAACTCGTGGCCCAGGTGCGCGACGCCGGACTGAAATCGGCCTAGCGTTTCCCGGGCAATTCCCAACAGAGTCGTCCGCCGCACCTCGCCGCCCCGTCATGCCGCCCTCCCTTCGCCGCCGTCTCGTCTCCGCTCTCCTCGGCGGGCTCGCCATCGCCGGTGGGCCCGGATCGGCGGCCGAGCCCGTGGTCGTGTTCAAAATGCCCCCGCTGCCACCACCGGCACCGGTGACGGCCGCGGCCGCCGAAGAGCCCGACCCTCCGGCCGGCCTGGCTCCGCGCGAGCCCGCGGCGCCCGAAACCCCGGCCCCCGGGCCCGCCGTCACCGGCGTTCCCGTCACCTCGTGGCTCGAAGCGCAGATCGCCCTCGCCCGCGAAGGCTTTTCCTCCGGCCCCATCGACGGTGTCGGCGGGGCGCAATCCGCCGCCGCCCTGCGCGCGTATCAGGAAAGCCGTGATTTGCCCGCCACCGGCGCCCTCGACGCCGCCACCCGCGCAAAGCTCGTGCTCACCGTCCCGCCGCTCACCCAACTCGTCCTCACCGCCGAGGATCTCGCGCGGCTGCAACCGCTGGAACCCACCTGGGTCGGCAAGTCCCAGCAGTCCGCCCTCGACTACGAGACCGCCCTCGAACTCGTGGCCGAACGCACCCACGCCAGCCCCCACCTCATCCGCCGCCTCAACCCGGACGTCGACTGGACCCAGCCCGCCCCCGGCACACCCCTCGTCGTGCCCGCCGTCGCCCGCCTGCCCAAAACGAAGAAGGCCGCCCGCGTGATGGTGCAGCTCTCCGCGCGGGTCCTCCAGGTGTTCGACGCCGACGGCGGCCTGATCGCCCACTTCCCCGTGAGCATCGCGAGCCGGGTTGAAAAACGCCCCGTCGGCGAACTGCGCGTCACCGTCGTCGCGCCCAATCCCGACTACACCTTCAACCCCGAGGTCTTTCCCGAGTCCGAGGAGGCGCGCACCCTCGGCCGCAAACTCATTCTGCCCCCCGGCCCCAACAATCCCGTGGGGCTCGCCTGGATCGGCCTCGATCTGCCGGGCTACGGGATCCACGGCACCCCGAAGCCCGAACAGGTCGGCCGCACCGAATCGCACGGCTGCTTCCGCCTCGCCAACTGGGACGCCCTCACTCTCCTCGACTTCGCGTGGAGCGGCCTCCCCGTCGTGGTCGAGCCTTGAGCAGCACCGGGCATTTTCGCTTTCATGAAATCGTCGCTGCGTTGCTCGCTCGTCCTGCTCGGTCTGTTCGTCGGTCCCACCCTCGCCCGCGCCCAAGCCTACGCCCCGCCGCACTTCACCGACGCCGACCGCGCCAAAAAAATCTCCGCCCTGCTGCCCGAGATCACGAAACTCTACACCGACTACGCGGCGGAGAAACACGCGCCGGGCCTCGTGTGGGGCCTCGTCCTCGACGGACAGCTCCTCCATACCGGCGCCGTCGGTTTCGCCAACCTGGAGAAGAAAATTCCCGCCGACGCGCGCAGCGTCTTCCGCATCGCCTCGATGACGAAGTCGTTCACCGCGCTCGCGATCCTCCAGCTCCGCGACGCCGGCCAACTCTCGCTCGAAGATCCGGTCGAAAAACACCTCCCGGAATTCCGCGCGGTCAAACCGCTCACCGCCGACGCCCCGAAGATCACCCTGCGCCACCTGCTCGGCATGGCCGCGGGATTTCCCGAGGACAACCCGTGGGGCGATCGTCAACTCGGCATCACCGACGCGCAGTTCGCCGAGTTTCTCGCGCGCGGCATCGCATTTTCCAACCCGCCCGGCGTCGCCTTCGAATACAGCAACCTCGGTTTCGCCCTCCTTGGCCGCGTCGTCTCCCGCGTTTCCGGCGTACCCTATCAGCGCTATATCACCCGCGAAATTCTCCTCCCGCTCGGCATGAAGGACACGCGCTGGGAATTCTCCGCGGTCCCGCCCGATCGCCTCGCGCTCGGCTACCGCTGGGAAAACAACGCGTGGAAACTCGAGTCCCTCGAACGCGACGGGGCCTACGGCGCGATGGGCGGCCTTCTCACCACCGCGGCGGACTTCACGCGCTACGTCGCCTTTCATCTCTCGGCCTGGCCGCCGCGGGACGACCCCGACGCCGGTCCGGTGCGCCGCTCGACCCTGCGCGA
>CAJAYO010000396.1 GCA_903948415.1 uncultured Opitutia bacterium
CGGACGGCAGCAGGATCACCGCGCCCGCGTTCCAGCGCGGCTGACCACAAATCGACGGCGCCGACCTGAGCCGGCTCCAACCAGGTCCCGGATCGCGCGGCGATGGATGGGGAAAAAATGGCGGAGAGGGAGGGATTCGAACCGCCGAGCCCTGACAACACATCTAGTTCGTTAACCGAGTATTTGTGTTGTTATGAGTGAGTTAGAACAGGGGAAAAGATGCAACGAGGCGTAACGAAATCAAACCAGAAATAAGGTTTCGTCCCAATCTTGTCCCAATCTGCTAACGAGCGATTCGAGACCCCAAAACTACAGTCTCAAAATATACACCCGCTATCGGTTCCGCCCGTTTGCGACATCGAAAAATAAGCTTGATTGTCGTGCCAGGGGAGTTGCTGGAGCCCGGCGGCTCGGCCGGTCGCGATCAATCTATCGCAATTGGCCACTATCTCGCGGCCGGCAACTGGGCGCGGGCGCAGGCGCGGACCAGTCGGCTTCCATGGGTCTAACTCCGAGCGAATAGTGCGACTCGATCTTCTTTGGCCCGTCTTGCATCGCTTCGACAGCGCGAAGGGCCAGCGGGATAACCCTCGCCCCGTGACGACGGCCATCGCTACCGACCGCCTCGCCGACAACGTCGTCGCCGCCTGCTCAAGCAGGACATCTAGACGCGGGGTCGGCGGGCGGGTCAGGAGCCAGTCCACCGCCGCTGACTGCTGCGGCGCGGCGGGGGCGTGGAGTTCGCGACCGCATAACGCGCGACCTCCACACCCTCGTGGCGCACGGCCACTTCGGCCTCGCTGATCCGCACCTGCACCATCGCTCCGATGAGTCGGGCCGGCACCGAGTAGGCGCACTGCTTCGCCCGCACGGTGCTGAAGCTCGAGACGCGGACACAACACTCATCCGCTTCGGGATAACGCGTCGCGGGCAGCGGCTGTAACCGGATCCGCTCCTCGGCTACTTTGACGGCGCGCAGCGCGTTCACCGCCGTTCAGACCGCCGCCACGAAGGCGGCGAACGCCGCCTCGTCGGTAAACTAAAGTGAACCGCGCAACGTCAGATGCGTCGCCAAGCGTCGCTTCAAGTGGCCGTTAGCCGACTCGACGTCGCCGTTTTCGTGCGGACAGGGATTGATCGTGCAGGCTTCGAACCCGAGATGACGGCACAACACCAGATACTCGACGTTGAAGCCACGCTCGCCGGTGGTGCGATTGAGCACATGCGTCGGCGTCGAACTAGGGTCGGTCTGCAGCTTCCCCGGCACGCCACCCAGTAGGCTCCACAGCGGCCCCTGTAATCCGACCCGCATCGACAGCATCGATTCCGACCGGCATGGCGCCGCCCTTTCGCAGTTGGAATACGGCAGCACCGCGCGACACAAAAGTTGCTCCCACTTCTGCCCGGCGATGGTCACGCCGAGTTCCGCCGCATGCGTCCAATCAAGTTGCAGGCTCTCGCCGGGCTCACGGGCCTGCGGGAAGAACACTTCTTTCGGCGGACCATGGTGGCGTCGGCCAACTCAGCACCCGGCGTTGGAACGTGCGCAGCGCGTTCTGCGCCTCGGGCGCGGCGCCACCGGCGAGCAGGTGTTCGAACAAACGCCTTCGCCTCCAATTCCGGCGCGTCGTTCAGCAACCGCTCGGCGGCCGCCCAGATTGTCGTCAACGGATCCGGTCGCCGCCGGCCGCGTCGCTTTTCGGGCTGCGGCCCCTGACCTGCCTCCAAGTATTTGGCCGCCGTTTCTCGATGCATCCCTGCTTTCATCGCCGCCGTGCCCAGCACGCCGGACTTTGCATGTTCTTTCATCAGTCGTTGGTATTGTTGCTCCGTAATCATTGGCCTGCGTGGGCCCCGAGCCTCGCCAACGTCAGACCGACGGCGCTTCAAAAACCACCAGCTTCAGTGCTGGCACCCCGAAGATCGTCGGGCTGAATTCAGATTGTCGTTTCACATGCTCTTCACCCCGGCGATCGATCAGGACATCCACGCCACCTTCCTGCGGCAAATCGCCGACAGCGATCCGACGGCCTGGCACGTGATTATCGCCGATCAAGCCGGCTTCCACCTCCAAGCGGACGATACGCGGCTGCCGGCCAATATCCGACTGCTACCACTGCCGCCTTACAGCCCGGAACTCAACCCCGTGGAGAAACTCGGCGACCTCGTGAAAAACGCGATCTGCAACCAGCTCTTCACCGCGCTGCGCCCGCTGGAAGACGCGATCCTCGCCGAACTCGAACCGCTGCGCCAAAGCGGAGCCCGCGTCGCCGAATTAATCGGTCAGGGCTGGCTCCTCGAGCAAGCAAGCGCTGGCGCGCCAACCTAAAGTCTCATTGCGCATAGTAAATGGTATTATGCACGCTTGCCGAAGCTACACGATTCACACGGAGGCCACCACGTTATCCGCCATGAGCAGTGACGTTTCCCCTACCGACTTCCACGCACGCGTTTTCCTAGCGCCTGGCGAAGATCTAGGCAGTTTTGCGCCTCCATAGAAGCCCTGACTTCTTCGGATGGTCAGCCTACCTGCATGCGACCGAGATTTCTGCCCAAAATCCGTTCCGTCTCCAACACAATTGCCAGAGCAGCTTTTGACGCCCCTGACTCGTGTATAAGGAGGGGTTCAGGCCCTTTCTGCAACGACACTAAGGACCGCAGCCTATCCGCAAGCACATCGCCATCGGTAGCTGAAGCAGACAATGCAATATTGGACCGGATACGCGGAACCAAGATTTCATCAACAGGATTTGAGGCGTGAGAAATCGAGACTGAGTGAACACCCAAACTCGCCGCTTCTATGGTCGCACCATAAGTCCCCTTCGTGACAATGACATCACTTGCAGCGTAAAGGCGCTCGACGTCGTCGTAAAACCTGCACACCTCAAAACCCCCTTGGGACTTGGTTAAGTCCATAATGAGCTCGTGATCACTTCCTGCGAGCCAGAAGCATTTCTTATTCTCAAACTCCAGCTGCCGGAAAGCCGCTATTACGGTGGCGGCTATCGGTGCACGGGCTTCCGTTGCCCACCCGCCCTGAACAACCGTCATAACGAAAACCGAGGGCCCTATTTCCAGCTCGCGGCGCAGTCGCGGGCGATCATTTGCCGTGCAGGACATCCTTCTAATTACAGGGCCCACATATATAGGCTTCCTCGACAAGTCTGGGGGCGGCGCAAAGATCCCTGCCTCGCCGCGAATGATGACCGAATCGCTACATGCCAGCGATTCGGCGGAGACGGACCCAAGCTTGGGGAACCACGCGCCAGTGAAGATCGAAGGGACATTTGAAATATTGGCGGCTACGAGCGCGGCAAATTCCTCGTGAGCTATCACAATATCCGGGGAGAGTTCTCGAATCAGTCTGCCCGCACGCATCAAAGTTGTCACAAAGGGATTGGCTTCCGGCAATTCCAGATCCCAAACATTCCGGCCAAGCGATCTAAAGGTTTCCGCGCCCGTTGCGTACGAGGAAAAACTGATTTCGAGGCCCGGCGTGATCCTCGCGATCTCCTCAGCTATCGCTATATCCGGAAATACATGCCCTCTGCCCCGTCCGCGGGAGAAAAAGAGAGCACGAGCGTTTCCATCACGTTGGTCTGGGTTAATCGGATTCATTGTTTTTATTCGATCTCCCGGAGCCCCATACTTGCCTCTTCGCTTCGAGTCGGCGCCAGACTGCAATCGCTAGGATTGGTCACCCCATCGAGAATTCTGCCGAAATCACGGCGCCAGTCCCGACTGACCCTTAAACGAGGCAAGCTGCGCATGCCTGTGGCCTGACTCTGCGTCAAGGATGCGCGATGGATGCGCCGCACATAGAGAAAAGCGTCGATATTGACGGCTGCGAAATAAAAATATGATCGAAAAAGGAACTGAGTATCCATCGACATCTTTGCATGCGTCGAGAAGCCGCCAGCCGCCAAGAATTTGTCGACCCTAATCATCGACGTGGGATGCAGCAGCGCCTGAAACGGCCCGAGAAGGAGCGCCCGCGACACATCTAGTGGATACCGCACAGGTAGAATCTTTTGCCTGATGTCGTCGATTCTGACCTCGTGAGAGCCGACCATCCCAATGGTGCCGTCAACGAATCCATCAGCGAGGATCCGGTCGCGGTATATGCAAGACAGGTCATCCGAATCTTGAAAGCACACAAGCGGTGACGTGCTTAACTGAATCAGCTCGTTCCGAATAGGATATGGCCCGCCTCCAGGGCACGAGGCGTAGTAGCCCCTGACACCAAATTTCCTCAGAAGCGATTTGGCCGGCTGACTTACCGCTTCGTCCAATCCAACTAGCATCTGAGCCTTATTGACCGCGGCTCCGGTTAAACTGGCAACGCAGCCTAAGCAGTTTCTCAGAACGCCCAGATCACCCCTGTGAGCCATCACCCAGTCAGCGGGTCGGCCTCCCTTCACGGGCTCCATTGATACCATGTCCGCAGGAGATTGGAGCGCGGCCAGCCGGAACAGGTTCCCGCTTGCTAGGCCCTCGCTGTAACATTTATGCGCAAAGACGGAGGGCATACCATTCACTAGAAAAGCAGAAACTATCGCCCGAATCGCGTTAGTACCCCGACACAAAAAAGAACGGATCGGTGGGTCCACGCGAAATGCGACAACAGGCGGCCTGCGGGGCGGCACTATAAACACAAAATCGAGATTCTGCTCTTCAGCAAAATCAAAGAGTACTGGAATCTCTAGGCGGGCGTCGACTAGGTCAGTCGAGTGTGAAAATAAAACGAGCTCCCCGCCAAACGCCATGCGGTGAACATCTGGCCCCGAGAGCGAGGCGAAACCTCCCCCGTTCACACGACAATGGACAGTGTACCCGTTAAAACTCATTGCCGTATATCGCCGGCCTAAAATCCATTGACTGAATGAGGCACCTCCGAGGCGGCGCGGCGTTCTTCAAAGTAGAGGCGAGTAAGGTGAATTTGCCTCAATTTTTCCATGAACATTTCAACGTCCGCATTCGCTGAATCCGTGCGAAGGCACTCCGCGAGTTCTGATATTAGGCGCCGCTCGATGGCGCGAATCTCTGCGAGTGCCGGCACTACGACCTCATTTTTATAGATCGCAGCATACTTACCCAAGCTAGAGTAAACTCGCTCTTGGTTTTCATCAAAGCTCATCGTCGTCGGGGGTCGTCTCGCAATTCAAATGAGCCAGTCGCCTGGACCGTCTAAGACCAGCCTCTCCATCACGCGTCGTCTCTGGGCGATGCCTCTCTCGATTGCCCTAAACAGGAATTTGGAATTCGCGAACTCCTGAATTTCAGAAATCGGCACCTTCGAACGGCACTTCCCGGCAAATTCGGAGGATATTTCGTCCTCTAGCGAAGCGAGCTCCGCGAGAGCCGGCTCGACTACCCGGTCATTATAGATGGGATAGTATTTTTCCAGCAACACCCGCAACTCATCAACGTTTTGGTTCATCATGTTCCTCAAAATGGAATCGTCAAAGTGGCACTCAATGCGTCACCCTGAAGACGCTGTTCGGCGGGCCAGATCTCTTGAAGGAGGTTGGCATGGTCATCGTCCTCAGATGCTTAGTAAGGTGCGGAACTCCTGAAGGCTCATCGGCGTTCATAGGAAGCTCGCCACCGACCATAGGCGTACTTTTCTAAGTCTCGATCCTTTGTCGCTGGCTTCTCCGGAGCCAGCGCCGCCGCCGCGGGCATCAGAACAACAAACTCGGCGCAATAGTCCCGACTGAGGATGACTCCGTTCTTCCTCAAACCAGCATCGCTTGGCGCACTATCCATATCGCCCTGGCACTCCCTCCAAATGTCCCAGATCGCACCTTCCTCATAGCTAGAAGCGTTTCGAACATTGAGTCCCATTCTTTTTAAATCGCCGCGCACAAAGCCATGGCTGTGCTCCGGCATCCCCGAGATGAACTGGTTAACGATTGCGTGTATCTTGGACGGACTAGCGGTCGGCAAATGAAGCTTCAGCTGCCCTGCGGCGACCGATCGGAGATACGCGTCGGCGCGGAAAAAGGCCGTGAGTGTGGTTGGAAATACACGACTGCCGAGAACCTCAAACACCCGTGTCCGGGATTCTGTCGAAGAGAGGCCGAACCAGTCCTTCGCCATGGCCGAAAAATTCTTGATGTCTTCCGACGAGATCGCGGCCGGCGTCTTTGCCGAGGGCTCGCTTGCAGCGAGTATGTGCGAGTCAAAGGGGCTTAGTTCGCCGAACGGTCCCATGACCAAGCTGTCAGCCCCGAGACATAAGAGCGTTGCTGCGGATCTAGCCTTGTATGGAACAAAGACGGTTAAATCCTTGGCATATTCGCGCAACAAGACCGCGATTTTCCTGGCTGCGCTGATCTGCCCGCCGTTCGCGGTAAGTATTAAATCGAGGCGCCGAGCCTTCCCCACGCGCCGCAGGCACTCGAACAACGCCAGAGCATCGCTGACCTCAACGCCCTTCGCAGCGCCTTCCCTCAGCGCGTACACTACGACTTCAGTCCCCCGCTTTGCGCCAAAGCCCGTCACGCGAGCCCTGATGGAAGGTTTCATAGGTTAGGTCGTCGAAGGTAGCCGCTGCGGTTCAGCGGAGTTCAGTTGCTCGCGGAAGAGGCGGCCAGTCGAAAGTAGGTCCCGCGGGCCGTCAAGAGCTCGTCGTGGGTCCCACTTTCAACTAATTCGCCATTTTCAATTACGATGATCTTGTCCGCTTGCCGTGCGAGACTAATTCGGTGGCAGATCAGAATGACGCTTCGTCCGGCCCGGCCGGTGCCAAGGAGCGAGCCAAAGAACCTCGCTTCGTTTGCGGCATCCAGTGCGGCGCTCGGTTCATCCAAGACTAGGATGGGGCTGGAGCGCATGATCCCGCGCGCGAGAGCTACCAATTGCTTTTGCCCTCCCGAGAGTTCATGGCCGCGCTTGTACTGCCTCCCTAAGACCGTATCGTACCCGTCTGGGAGTGATTTGACGACGTCTGATATGCCTGAACTGGCCCCTGCCTCCTCAACCTTCGACCGGGTGGCCATTTCGCCGACGTCCCCCAACCCGATGTTCTCGTAAACGGAAAAGTGGTAAATTCCAAAATCTTGGAGAACGACCCCGACCTTGCTTCTCAATACCTCCCTATTGAGCGTCGCGATATCGACGCCATCCAAAAGAATCTGCCCGGCCGTCGGCTCATACAACCCGGCCAGCAGTTTTACAATCGTACTCTTGCCTGCGCCATTATTGCCCAAGATTGCCAACGTCTGGCCGGGAAGAAGGTCAAAGCTGAGATCGCTGATGACGCGCCGGTTTGTATTGGGATACGAGAACGAGACGTGCTTGAACTCAACCCTTGGCACACCGACGGGCATTTCCGAGACGGTCTGGCGAAGGCTCGATTCGACCAGCGGTGTTCTATCCAAGATCGCAAATAAGCTCGAAAGAAACAGATTGTTCTCGTGCAGTTGGCTCGTCGTGGTCGCGAGGGACTGAAGTTGCTGGGAAAGAGTTGAGATCGACTGGGTATAAAAGCTAAACTGCGCCACTGATATCGCGCCCCGAATCGTCTCAGCTGCGCAGTACGCTATTATTATCGGATTTCGTATCGACTCCAATAAGCCAACCGCCCCTTTGCGCACGGACCGCTGGCGGATGAAATCGCTCTCCTGTTTATACAAAATCTTCCACAGAGAATCCATTTTGGCGAGCAGATAGCCCTGCAGCCTCAGCAAACGTATTTCTTTTGCGACGACATCGCTCGTGAGAAGTGAGCGGACGTAGTGGAATCCGCGATCGCCTTCGGCGCGCTTTCTGCTCTGTGCGACGGCATCCTCTGCTGTTCGCACCGACATGAAGATAGAGACCGCCGCCGGCGCAATGACGATGAGAAGGAGCCATGGCCTCCAGAACAGGATTACGGCGACGAAGGAGAGCGCTACGCAGGCAGCTGCCACCGCACTCAAAAGGTTGCTGTATATAACCAGCGGACGGTGACTTACCTCATTGGAGACAGTTTGAATTAAACTATAGAACTCCGGGTGCTCGAAATCCGCCACATCGAGCGACGACAATTTCTCCGCTATCACTCGCTGGATATAATTAGCGATCCGTCTCTGGTACAGGCTCGATACCGCATCACTCAACCGGTTGATCGCCTGGCCCGCAATTGCAGCGACGCCAATACAGGCCACAAGCACCATCGATTCTCGCAGGACGGAATCCGTCGACGATCCAGCATGGAGATTCTCTGCCAATAGTCCGATGAGCCGAGAATTGAAATATATTCCTGCGATCGGCAGACTGCCTTTCGCGACTGACGCAAACAGAAGAAATACAAAAAATCGTCTCTCCGCACGCCAAGCGAAAAGAAAAGCTAGCCTCAACGAACGGAGATATTGCTTATTGGAGAGCGATTTACTCACCGATTGGACCTATTTCCATGAACCGATGATTTTGGCAAGCTCCCACGTGACGAACAGCAGGTATTTCAGTTGCTGCACCCTGCGGTGAGGCACTTGATTAGGGCTTCTGTCATCCTAAGCTCAGGGGCGAGGTGTTCGACGAAAAGCCATTGGCCATTCGGATTGCTCTCCAAAAAAACGTATCTGTCATCCGGCGTCACGATAATATCGATGGCACTAAACTCGAGACCGTAACGCTTGACCAGTGCGAGGCATTTGTCGGCGACAGGTTGCGGCAGGTGGCCGGCCCTCAAGAGAATTGGCACGTCGTGATGGCGCCAGTCTATCTTTGTTCGCTCCTGTTTTTGTGAGTCGATTTCGCCGGTGAAAATCTGATTCCCAATGACGGTGATCCTGAGCTCATGTTTCTTCTCAATGTATTCCTGGAACTGGCACGGCGTCTTCTTAATCTTTTCGATATTGGGCTCGATCATCTCTTCGGTCAGGAGCGTGGTATACGCCGCCATAATTTCATCCGCATCCACGAGCCGCGGTGTCATGTCCATACCGAGGGTGGGATCGCTAAGCACCTTGAACACGACTTTTCCCCCGCACATCTTGACAAAACGACGGAGCTCATCCGGGTCCGACGTTATCAAGGTCTTCGGGACATCGAAACCCAAGGCGGCGGCTAGCTTCAACTGTCCGAACTTCCAACCCGCCTCCCGAAGCTTTCCCGGGAAGCTCATCCAATAGCAATCAAGCGCTGCCCACAGTCCATTTATGACCGTAGTCAGCTCCTGACGGGCGAATCGGTTTTCCCTGGCAGTAAGCCCAGTTGGCAAAACTGGAGTTCGTGGCTTCCGCCACCATATGGACTTCACCGTCTTGAAGTCGAGATTTAGGTCGTACTTCGGGATATTGAGTCTCGCGCTGTAACCGGAAGCCCCGATGCCCATTGAGACCAGCGACTCGGTCGGTATGTCCGCCGTGTCAAAGCGAACGACCTCGTGCCCTAACGCCTTTAGCTTGGTTATAATTACGTCCGCATGCGAGTCCGACTCTTGCGTGACGACGACAATCTTTTCTTTTAGCATAATTTGTGGACATAAAAAGCGTAAGGCGAGCCCGAATCAATCGGGCTCGCCTCGATAAATTTTGGCAGTCCTTTCGAATAGTGCCAGGAACTTAGCAATAATCGGCCCCCTCTACTTCGTCCGCATCGGAGCCGGTGATAGTGTCGGTAGGGCCGCCCGGCGAGATTGGATCTGAGTCCATTGTCGGGCTTGAGGTCTTCTCCTCGACCTTAGGCGGAGTAATTCCCGGGGCAACCGGACCAGCGTGGCGACCGACCCAGATTTGCTGTTTCGGTTCGTATGAACCACCGGAGTTCTTCTGGATCGGGATTCCTTCCGCGTAATCTAACGCGAAAAGGTTGTTTACACGGGCATTCTTTTTTTCGTTCATAACTAGTTGCGATTTCGCTTTTTGTATTGTTCGAGGGGCTAAGCAGCCGTACCCTCTGCGCACCGGCAATCTTTATTTGCATTCAGTTATTTTTACTTGCAAGATAAAAACAGGGATTTACCGTATGGGCTGCGGAGAGGTAAAGCCGGCTTCCTACCTAGGTCGACGGCCTGCGACATCCCGGTTCCATACAATTGGCAGCCTTTAAATCTAATTTTTGACGATACGGATCGTCTCTATGGCAGTAGTGGGCTGAGAGGCTTACAATTTTATTTAAAATATGAAGTCTTTTCTCTGTTTTCTCGCTGGATCTGCCGTTGGCAGCCTTGTGTTCTTTTGGAAGGCAAGCCCGAGCTCTCCCGAGGCTGGGATGGCCCTGCGGGTTGGTGTTGAGACTTCGCACAACCCACAAAAATCAGGTGCCGCCCCCCGCAATCCCGCCTCCGACCCCGATCCTATTGCCGCCGACAGGGCCTCACAACCGGCGGCGGCAAAAGATGCCTCCTTGGCTCTCAAGGCTGTCCTGTCGGCGAAGAAACGTTCGGACCAACTGCGCGCACTCACGGGCCTAATCGACAAACTCCCGTCCGGGCAGCTTGGGCAATTCTTCAGGAGCATCACGGAGTCAGATCTTAACGCGGGACAAAAGCGGATGGTCACGAACGTTCTGATTCAGCGCTGGGCAGAAACCGACCCTGCGGCTGCGGCCGAGTTTTTCAAGGGGCTACCTCCTCGCGACCAGCTCGCCAATGTCGACATCCTCGCCAATTCTTGGGCCTCTTACGATCCGAGCGGCGCCCTCGCGTGGGCCCAGTCGCTGCCGCCCTCCCAGGCGCGACTGTCTGCCCTCGGGCAGACGCTCGCAAAGACCATCGAGACTGACCCGGAAAGCGCCCTTCGGGAATTCGGGCGTCTAGACAAATCCACGGCGCGATCGGTGAGCATGCAGATGTATTCCGCTTGGGTCGACACCGACCCGTCGAGCGCGGTCAAATCCGTCCTCACCGCCGCAGAGGGAGGCACAGTGGGCGACGCCGCCGCGCAAATGGTCGCCGGCAAATGGGCAAAATCAGATCCTGCTGCAGCCCTAAAATGGCTAATGGAGAATGGGAACGGGAGCTCCCCTATGCTCGGTGGGTTCGCAGCGGCGTTAGTTAACGCCGCCGGTGCCGTAGATCCGCGTGCGACCGTCGAGGCGATCAACGGCCTCCCTAGTTCGTTGGCCAGTGTTAACAGCTTGCGCACCTCCGCTATCAAACTATGGCTAGATGCCGATCCGGCCGCAGCAAAAGCTTGGTTTAGCCAGCAGCCCCCGGCTACCCAAACAGAATACGCTCTAGCCGCCACGCGAAACAGCCTAACGCCGGCGAACGCCGAGGCCATGATCCCCTTGGTCGAAGGCATGTCGCAAAGCGGAGCCAAAACGACCGCTCTGATAAACATCCTGAAGCAATGGGCCTCCGCACAACCCGAGGCCGCCTTGCGGTATGCATCCCAGATGCAAGATCGCGCCACGGTTGCTCAAATTATGCCGAGCCTACTCCAAGGGATGGCGTCGGTCTATCCCGACCTCGCATTGAATACGGCCTTGGCCTTACCACAAGACCCGGCCAGAGACAAGGCATTGGTAAATATCGCCACCAATTGGGCTAGCAAAGATCCGGTCAAATCGTCCGCCCAGATTTTGGCGCTGCCCGAAAGCAACGAGCGCACAAGCATGCTGGCCGGGACCGGCGCCGTCTGGGCATACACCAACCCCGCGGCCGCGTCCACTTGGGCTCAAAGCCTGCCGGTGAGCCCCGCCCGCGACACCGTGCTGGCCGCAGTCGCCGACACACTTTCTACGACCCACCCAGAAATCGCGACTGCGAACGCCCAAGGCATTTCTGACGCGAGCATGCGGGCGAAGGCGCTTGCGAAGATCGCAAGCAAGAAAGGCGGGAGTTAGTTTCCCAGTCAGTATCTCGCTCCAAATGCCATCTGACGTTAGCGGCGACCACCACGCGCAAACCGGCTGGCCGTGTGTGTCCCAGGGTGTCAGGCTCGTCGCGCGCTCGCTCGTAGCCATCGCATCGGCAGTTCCGCTCTCATGCAACTGCCTCGGTCAGCCACCGAGCATGGCAGAGGAAGTTCGGCATGATTTGAGCGGCGCGCTCCCATCCGTAACTGTAAAAGAAACCCACTACAGGTTCACCCCGCCAGGGCTGCCGATGTGGTTCATCACCTTCGCACCCCCTCCTCTTGACCTGCGAATCGCGAACCCGCTGCTCCCGGGCTCTAATCTCACTTTTTTTAGGGCGCCTCAAAAAAACGGCGACAGCCCCGCAAGTATTGCGGTTCTAGGCGAAGAGGACCTGCGTCGCACTTCAGCGCCAACATTGGCGGGTACCCTTGTTCTCGCCCCCGACGGTGGCTTATTAAGCCACAGCGGCGACCGTTCGGTCGGCTTGGTCAATCTCGATCAGTCCCTTCGGAACGGAGGGATTGATGTAGCGAACAGGTCTTTAGTTCTTTTAGACGGCGTTCCTGTAAACGATCCCTTGGGCGGGTGGACAATGTGGTCCAAGATCCCGCGCGAAGGTCTCGCGCGCACCGAGTTGGTGCCGTTGGGTGGAGCCACGGCCTGGGGCGAAGGTCCCACGAAAGGCGTAGTCCAGTTTTTCACACTTCCGGCAAAAACCGAGCTGTTTATTGTCGACGTGCCACCGCAGCCCATCGTGGCAGCCCAGAGGGGGAATATCCGTGCGTCTGTTGCAGTGGGGGATTTTGGGACTCGCAGCGCCGAACTCTCAGTCACAGTGCCGATCCGCGGCGGGGTCCTACAGCTACTCGCCTCGGCTTTCTCGACAGACGGTTATCCTATTGTGGCCCCTGAGCAGCGCGGTCCCATCGATGTCGCGGCGTGGGATCGTCACCGATGGCTCGCGCTGCGCTGGCGCAGCCCTGTCGGCGCAAGCAAAAAAGCGGAGTTCACGGCAACGCTTCGCGGACTGGAAGAGTTCAAGGGCAACGGAACTCCGTATCAGCAGGCCAAGGTACGCGAGAGATTTGCCTCTATCGGTGTGTTCGCGTGTCCAAGCGACGACCTGTCTTGGACGTCTAGCCTCTATTGCCAAGCTCAGTCATCGGCCAACACGTTTGGCAGCATCAGCAGTGACCGAACGATGGAGATTCCACTCAGCGACCAGTTTGCCGTTCCGGCAACCGCCTTTGGCGCGTCTTGGAACGCGCTGTGGCGGCACGCCGGGCCGTCGGCGACCTCGTTCGGCGCGGACGCTCGCATCGTGAACGGCGAGACGAGGGAGCGCTTTCAGCGCCACAACGGCGGCTTCGATACCCTGCTATTCGCTGGCGGCTCGCAGGAAGTCGGCGGCATCTTTGCGCTCCGAGAAAGTCGTCTTACCTCGTCGTTGACCGCGACCTTCGGAGCGCGCTTGGACTACTGGAAAAACTCACGCGGGCACCGAAGCGAATATGCTATCTCAAGCGGGGCCGCGATATTGAGCGATTCCTACTCGGAGCGTTCCGGCAAGAGTCCTAGCACAAGCGCCGGGCTGGCTTGGAAGACGAATTGGGGCTGGGGCTTTCGAGCAAACGGCCAACATTCGTTTCGTCTACCAACACTGAACGAACGCTATCAGCCTCTCCATATTGATGGCCCCACCATAGAGCCGAATCCGTCGTTGCGGCCCGAGACCACGACGGGTGTCCAGATCAGCGCGGAGAAAGTTTTTTACTCGCCCCCGCCGCCCGCGCCGGCTGCCCGTTTCGGAGTCTTATACATTGAACCGCCACCCGCCAAGTTGGCGTCCTTCAAACTGTCGGCCTCTTGGAGCGAAACCGACGACGCGATAGTGCAGGCCCACATCGGGACGACCGCCGATGCGCTGCGGAGACAAAACGTCGATCGCGCGGAGACCGCAGGCATAACCTTGTCTGGCAACTGGACCCCGAGCGCGCGGCTGGACGTCGAGGGATATTTCAAAACTAGCCGAAGCATCATTCGTGGGGCCTCTCTCACCCCAGACCTCGAAGGGAAGGCCATGCCTCAGGCCCCAAGCCACACGACAGGGCTCGCCGTGAAGTGGCGGGTAACGCCGACCACGTCAATCGCTCCACGCCTTCGGTGGTTTGGGCACATGTTCAGCGATGCTGAGAACTTGCGCCGTATCAATGATGCGGTTAGCTGCGACATCGAGCTAGTTTATTCCTTATCGAAACATTTGGACCTATATCTGACCCTGAACAACGTCGCAAACGAGCGCGCCGAGATCGCCCGCACATTTCGCGGAACATTAATAGTCGGCCCTCCGCGATTCGTCATCGGCGGGATCCGCGGGAAATGGTAATTCCCCTTCACCGAATCGCGGGCGCTGCGATTGTTTTAGAAATGAGACTCGATCCCCGAGGAAAGAAATGATTGCCTCCCCCCATGCCGGGGAGCCCGAGCGACACACGAGAGTTTCCACCATGAGCTTGCAGAAATCCCTTCCCGTCTCGGCTTCCCAGCCGAATGCCTCACCAAGCGCGAAGCCTTCTTCGTCCTCGGACTCCGAAATCTTGAAACCCTCTGAAATCCGGCTGCTCCGCTCAACGGCGTTATCCGCCCTGAGCAGTGACGTATCTCCGTCCGACGTCCACGCACGCGTTTTCCTGCCGCCCGCCCAATTACGTGGCAAGTGCCGTTACGCTCCTCCCCTTCGGCTCATGCTTCCTGTGCTCACAAAGCCAAGCGGCTTGCTCAGAAACGCCGAGTAGCGTCGCCGCATGGAGCAGAGTGAGGCCCAGATCTTCCCTTCTTTTCCGCAGGCGCTCGCCTACCGTCTTCGGCGTAACCATGTGCTTCGCCTTTACTGGCTTCTTGCACGTAAGGGTAAAGTGACTGATTGAGTATATATCCGTGTCCATCCGACGTTAAAAGTTCCGTGCCCGCCCGAACAACCCCACCTGCACCCAACTCGCCGTAGGGTGTCCGCTTGTCGGCGAGCGCCAGCCCTTTTGCGGCCCAAACTCAATCCGTAATTGGCATGACCCAATTTCTCCGCGACTAAGGGCAAAAAAGCGGCGGGCGCCGAAGCACCCGCCGCTTGTATTCCACGCAGTCAGACGCGGACGCCGTGAGGCCGCACCGTCTGGTTCATGGCCTCCGTCTTCGCGGCGTTGATGAACGCCCGTTCACGATTGGCCTCGGGAACGTTCCGGAGGCGTTCCTCGATTTTCGATTTGATCTCGGGGTGCTCCGCCACCCATGCCCGGAGTTCTTCGTTTCGGCCGTTAGAGTATTCGGCCTTTTGCATTTTTCCGAGCATCAGCTTCCGGATCAGATCATCCTTGCTGAGGCCGTTGTAATACTCGGCGAGCTTCGGATTCTCCCCGATGAACTTATCCAACTTGGCGTCGATTTCCGGATTTCTCCGGAGCGTGTTTTCCTGGGCCTTTTTCTCGGCGACGGCTTGTTTTAGCGATGGCATGATGCCTCCTGTTTTTCCCCAGCCATTTTTTGAACAAGGCGGCTGGTCGCCAGCGGCATTTGACCTTGTTTAGGCGAGAATCGCCCAAAATTAGAGGCAGTCTTCATCGAATTCTCCGCTCGCCGGCGGATTGAGGGTTTTGCGTCGGATATCCAGGACGGCCCGCTCGAATTCGCGCTGGATCTCTCGCGAGGTGCCACACGCCACCCAAAGCCGCACCAACCCGGCCACGCCTGGACTGCTGCCGTATGACTCAAGCAGCTGACGGTCGGCTTTCTCAAAATTCGCCGTCAGATGCGCCGGCAACACGAGCGGCAAGCCGTCGACCGGCGGAGCCTCCATCGTCGTCGGTGCGTTGGAAATTTCGGTGCTCATTTTCTATGGCACCATTCTACACTTCGGAGACCGCCAAAGCCATAGACGGAACCGTCCATTATTGGGATGAATCCGATGCCCACCGGCTACACGCCCCGCGGTTTCACGCCAGCGGGCGAAGGCGAAGATGTCTAATTGTCGCCGGGCACCACTAAGGCGGCTTTGAGCACGGTCATGGGCGAGCAGCCAAAGACATTCCGAAAGCAACGATTCAAATGGCTCGGGTCGTGAAAGCCGACTTCCTGGCCCGCCTGCGTCACGTTGTAGTTCCCGGTGCTGAGCAGCTCCCGCACCTTTTCCATCCGGCGCCGGAGCACGAACTGCTTCGGGCTCATCTTTGTGGTAATTTTAAAGCGACGCGCAAAATGATCCGGACTCAATCCGGCTTTCCGCGCGAGATCGGTTGCCGGGATCGCATCATGCGGGTTTTCGTCGATGTATTTGATGATCTCGTCGACCGTATCAAGCGGCAGCCCCGAACGCGCCTCCCGGCTGGACGCACCACGGGAGCGAGCGTGCGCGAGCGTCCGGGACACTAGTGCGATTGCAATTCCTTCGACAAATTCGGGTTCGGGCTGGTCCCCTTGCCGGCAGAGGGCAAAGAACATCTCGATGAGGCGGGCGAAGTGGGGGTCGCGCCGCAAGAGCGGCAGATAGTCCCCGACGATCGGATCGGACAGAGAATCTTCACCCTCCCTGAATGAATCTGACTCGTCGTAGAGCACGACCAGCTCCGCCCGGTCCCGCCACACGAGGGTCGTTTCCAACTGCGGGGGTATGATGCAGAACTGGTGAGGACCCAAAAATGCCGCTGGCATCCTCCACCTGTCACCCCGGGTGGCTTCGATCAGCCCCCACCCATCGTTGAAGGTAAAAGCAAACCGCACCACACCCAAGGTATGTTCATACCAATTGCTCGGTCCCAGCCGACCACAACTGAC
Source organism: uncultured Opitutia bacterium (assembly GCA_903948415.1). Classification (GTDB taxonomy): domain Bacteria; phylum Verrucomicrobiota; class Verrucomicrobiia; order Opitutales; family Opitutaceae; genus GAS368. Next base: position 16,618 of record CAJAYO010000396.1, read on the forward strand.
ACTCAACTTTTCGCCACGGAAAAAAGGCAGGCCATACGGCTGATCCCACGGATCGCCGGGAAGCGAATCCCAGCCGGTGGGTTCAGGGTGATGGCTCGACAACATGCCTCAAAGATAGGCTGAAACGGCGAGATTTTCAATACCAGGACGGTGCTCGCCCATCCGACCCGACGGGAGCCAGTTTCAATTTCTTAAAACTGCCTTCACAGTGCTGAACGACCGCTGTGAATTTGCTCAATTTCCTGAATTCGTGTGGCTCGACGAAATACTTGTCCTCCGGGGTCCATGAAGAAGTGCGGTGACCGCCGGAGTAACCCACGGTGCGTTTTTTCCCTTCGTATTTTCCGAGTGTATCGGCCGCGATCTTCGCCGAGTCTTCGTCCGCCGCGCAAAAAGTGATCCGGTTCGCGAGGTTCGCGATCAAAACTTTGGTCTTTTGCTCGTCGCCCATTGGGGGGATGAGCGAGGCGTAAGACTGGGTCGCCGCCACGACCGTGGCGCGGGCCTCGCGAATCACGTCCACCACGTTGTGATCACTCATCCCGTCGCTACTGGCGGTGACAATTCGCTGCGCTTCGTCGGCCCAAAAGATGACCAGATTGTCGCCAACGCGCTCACGTGCGGATTTGTCGAAACGTCGCTGGGCGTGGGAATAGAAGGCGAGCTTCAGGAGCGTGTTGATGTAGCGGCGTTCGACCTGATAGCGCTGTGGAATTGAGACGCAAATGACCTTGCCGCGGTCGATGTCGCTGAAGGTGAAGCTTGATTTCTCGGGACAGAAAACGGCGGCGATGTCGGGGTCCGTGAAATACTTCAGGTAGTTCGCAATGGTCGTCTTCACCCCGCCCAGTTGCTCGGCCGGCTGGGCGAGCAGATTGCTTTTGAAGTGATCCGTCAGCAACTGCGCCTCGCGCGTGGCTTTCTTTGCCACCAGGTCCATGACCTCGCGGAGCAGCGTTTCGGACGACAGAAATTCATACGTGTTCGCGAGTGTCACCGGGAACTCGGCACACCGGAGCGCCTTGAAGGCGAATTCGATCTGAATCTGCGCCTGCGTTTTGAAAAAGCTCTGTTCTGAGCGCTGGCCGAGCGAGGATGCCACGTCGCAGACGATCATAGCTTTTGCGGAATCAGGCAGACCGGTATCTTCGAGGAAATTGAAGGTATGCGCCGGCTTCCAACCCGGCCCCGCTCCTTCGGGCCGGACCTGAAGCAGGATCAGATCATTCTCCCTCCCGAGATGGCGAAACATCGACGACAGCGTTTCCCAGTAAAGCCCCTTGTCGTCCGCGCATACGCCGCCCCAAGTCGGGCAGTTCTTGGAAACCTGCCAAAGCATCCGGTTGATGGCCGCGGTCGTCTTGCCCGTCCCGGTTCCGCCCGTGATCAGCCAGCCGCGACAGAAGTCGTCCATGCTCCACTTGAGTCCACCAATTTCCAGGATGGTGGGCTGACCGCGCCATCGGGCAGGCACGAGGCGAAACAACGGCCACAAGACTACCAGGCCGAGTCCCCAGAACGGCGCATACCCAGCACCGGGATTGAACAGCCAGAGCACCGATACAGCACCCGCACATGCGGCCACCACGCAAACATACTTCACGAATTCCATTGGTGAGAACCATACCCGGTTCGATGGAAATAGTCGTTGGACGAAACCGGCTTTTTTCAGCCCGAAGACGCGATCCCTGTAGGAGGCGGCGGCGCCATTGACCTGACCGATAGGTTCACGATGAAGGGCTCGGCCGCGTTGCTCTGAAGTTCATATTTTGCCGGAAGGCTGCGGAGCGAGTTGAGATGGAACTGAGCAATCGCCGGCATGAGCGTCGTGAGGCGCTTACCTCTTATTTCCACTTCGTGGTTGGCGAAGAAGAGCACCAGCCGGTCGTTTTCCCCATCACCCAAGTGGCGAGCACACACGAAATGTGACCAGGGCAACACCCACTGTTCGCTATCCGCGGCGAAGACCAACAAGGCCGGAACGGAGGCCTCCGCTGAATGGCACCCACTCTCTGCTCGCAGTTCTCCGGCGCGACGGTGATGGAGCGTTTCTTGCAGCGTGCTCATCGGGTGATCTTTTGCCGGATCAGATTCGAACCGTTGGGTCTCACGACAGATTCGTGCAGCCTCACGCGTTCCGCCACAGCCAGCGCACGGCGCGTCCAATCCGAGAGGCGTTCACGTAACACCGGTCGGCTGCAGCGCTCCCCTGTGCTGAGCTTCATTTCCAAAGCGAGGCCACGGTCGCCACTTTGCCCTATGCTCGCACGAAGCCCGGCTTTGTCGTCTGTGAAAACGATAACCCGTTTCCGCCCGCGCGAAATAGCGACATACCACTGATTCCGATTCGTCGCAGCGCGGCAGCCCGCATCCGCCACCAGCACGGTGTCAACGGTCTTGCCCTGTGAAGCATAGGATGTGACGGCATAGCCACGATTGAAAAGCCGTTGTTGCGGCGAAAGCGTCTTCACCGCGCGGCGGTCGTCTTCAATCGTGATGGAGCCATCGGCGGCGACGCGGCGCACGGTGACGAGTTCGCCGTTGGCGATGGGAAGTCCCTCCTTGGACTTTCCGTTGAACTTCAGTTGCAGCCGGTCGCCGGGGGCGACGTTGGTTTCTCGCTCAACTGCGACGGCGAGCCGATGGGTATGACGGTAACTCATGGTTGATCGCCGGCCATCCTTGATGAGCACCAGGCCGCGTTCGTTCGTCCCGGCGATGGGGCACAGATCGCCTTTCGCAAATCGACCATAGCGCTTGATGACGTAGGCAAATTGGCCGGGTTGATAAAACCGGGCATCCCGTTTCTCAGCTTCGTTGAAATCTACAGCTTGGTAGGTCTTCAACGCGACCCCGCTGGCGATCCGTCCGCTCGCTTGAAGTTCTGCCCGGATGGCTTCGTTCATGCCGTTCACCTCTTCCCACGTTTGGCCCACAACGAGCGTGCGTTCATTCCGATCAGTGCTGGCGAGATACTCGCGAGCGACTGTAGCACGGCGAGCATCGGCTGCGATTTCGCGAACACATCCCAGCCGATCCAGTCCATCGAACGATTCGGCGATGTGCCCGGACGCCGCCGCTTTGACCGACCGGCGGTAGGCCGCGACGAACGTGCGTTCTGCTGTCGATTTGGCGCGCGCCGGGTCTTGCCGGCGAATCTCCCGCAACACCGCTGCCTTCAAACCGCTGAACTCCTCGATCGCGCGCAACGCATCCGATGCCTGCACGGCGCCATGCTGGCGAGTGTCACCCGAGAGGATCAATCGGCCACCATGTGTTCTTACCAAAGCCACCAGGTCGCCCATTTGCTTCCCGCCAATCTGGCCGGACTCATCGACCAGCACCACCGCACGCGGCGGCAAAGATTTGAGTTCGAGGCAGCGCGAAAGCGTTTCGGCCGGGAGGCCGTCTGCGCAAAGATCGGCGACTTGCTGGCGTTGGGGAGCCAGCACGACCACGGAGTGACCGGCGGCACGAAGTCCCTGCATCACTTCGCGCAGGGTGAAACTTTTGCCCGTGCCCGCGCTGCCGCGAAACAGCGTGATGAAATCTCGGCTGGCCAGAATCTGCTTCACGGCCGCCGCCTGCTCCGTGGACAGATCAGTCGCCAGCGGGAAACTGGCGTTCAGGGGAGCGTGTCTCCCGCGACCATCGCGCGCGGCCATCACGATTCCGAGTTCGCAGCGCAGCACCTCCCGTGAGGTGATCTTCGACGTGCCGACTTCGCGCACGTAGCCGCGTTGCTCGATTGCATGGCGCAACGCGGCCAAATCGAAATCCTCACCTCGCCCGCGGGCCAGCGCCGCCGACATCAACTCGTAGTCGTTCACCACGGAGCGCCGCTCGAACAGGTGCTCATCCGCCCACGCGGCGATGCCCGCCACGTTGGCCGGTTTCGCCGGTTTCGGTTGGATGGATCGCAATACGGCGAGCGCCCTGGATTCGTCGACCGTCATCTGTTTCTCCCACGCCGGTCTCAACCGTTCCACCGTCGCTTCCTTGAGTTTTCTCCGCCGGTTTCCATGCGCGATGCGCTTCCGCAACTCCCCGACATTCGAGACGGGTGATCCCATTTCCAAGCACTGCCGAGTCTCTTCGTTGATCTGCCGGTTTCGTTTCGAGAATCGCGTGATGACGGATGCGGGCACGCCTTTGATTTCAAAGCCACGGGCCGAGTTCTCAATCTCGTAGCCGAGTGCACAGAGGCCCTTGCAGAGTTCGTGCCGGTAGACATTCGTGGCGAATTCCTTCGCCCGATACATGCCCGCCGGATGTAGCGCCTTCCATCGGTTTTCGACCGCATCAAAGGTCGCGTTGAACACGACACAATGGGTGTGAAGGTGCGGATCGAGTTCCCGGCTGGTATCGTGACGGAAACACGCGGTCACGAGATTGCCGGTGACCCGCTCGTTGTTCGCCTTGGATTTTCGCACGCGAGTTTCCGCGAACTTTTCCAGCTCATCCATCGCTCGCTGGACCGCCTGATTGTGCAGCCCGACAATACGATCATCCTGATGAAGGGCGACGACCGACACGCTCTTCGGCGGCGCGACCACGAAATCAAAAAAGATGCGGCGGTTAGCGACTGTATCCCTCTTCCCGTCATCGCGGACCGTGTTCATTCGCAGGCCTAATTTTTCTCCGGTCGCTGGGTTCTTGCCCTCACACAACGCGAGGAATTCCGCCTCGTTCACTCTGCCGCTCAGGCCCAGTTTTTTCGCCCCCTCGCCGAGCCACTCACCCGCCACTTTCATGCCCTGAGAGTAGTAGTCACCGACGCTCAAATGCTCGCGGAAATACTGCCTCGCATTCGCGAGATTGAACTGGATGCGTGGTTGAATCATCGTGGTGAAATCCGACTTGGCGGTTGTGATTTAGGTAACGTAGCCACGTTACTTTTTGCCTGAGACACAGGACCCCTTAACGCTGCGCGTAAGGTTTCGATTTCCGTAAGCGCGACACGGCTCGTGTCGCACAATGCGCAGCGTCAACCGGCGCGACCTGCGCCGGAGTAGAATGGCGGCAGTCGCCGGCCTGCCAGACGCACCGTTTCCGACGACCACGAAGACCCGCCGCGCTACGCTGTTTCGGCGTGCCCTCGTGGAGATCGCGGAGCGAGCGGCACGCGCGCGGAGACATGGGGCCGCTCCTCGCTTCGCCAGCCGTCCGCCTCCGCTGGCCGCCACCTGGCGAGCACGCTGCGGCGGGCGGCTCGGCTTCGCTCGTCGCGTCCCCAAGACTCCGCGCCGGCCGACGGTCGTGTCGCACCCGCGCCAGGGGAGAAAATGGGATCACCCAGCGGGCATTCGTTCCACAAACGACCGAGGCCGTGAGATCCGGAGGAGCATCACCCCCTACGCCGACCTGTGCTACATACAACGCGCGCCACGAAGTAAATACGGGCAGTCGCCGCCTTGGCAGCTGCGCCGATTTCCGACCGCCACGAAAACGCGCCGCGCTACGCTGTTTCGGCGCGCCCTCGTGGAGGTCCGGGCCATCCGGCACGCGCGCGGCGACTTGGGCCCGCTCTTCGCTTCGCCGACCTTCCGCCTTCGCTGGCCGCCATCTGGCGAGCACGCTGCGGCGGGCGGCTCGGCTGCGCTCTTCGCGTCCCCAAGACGCCGCGCTTGGCCGCCTTCGTCGATACCGCCGCCCCTTCGCGAGGATTCGAACGCGAACTCACCCTGATGCCCGATCTGCGGTGCGCGCCTTCCGTGATTGAACCGCGCGTAGCGTCCAAGTCTGACAAGCCGAGCCGGTCGCTGAACCGATTTTAGATCCGTATCCGCGAACACCGTCGCGCGTGTAAAGAATTTCTCCGTCTCCGCTCGCTGCCCTATTCTTTCACACCCGCCATGGAGTTCTCGCTTCGCTGCGCTCCTGCTTGGAGACCGCGTCGACGAAATTACCTCCTTTTTCGCTGGCCGGAGATAGGTCGCGCCTGCGTTCAGCCCTAAACTTTGCGGCGCTTCAAAACCGATTGCTGCGAAGGGGCTATGTTTGGTCTCGGCGGGGCTCGGTGGGTGTCGCCGGAGCTTCGCGCATCGTTCCCTGCGATGCTTTGCAACGGCACGCGCGGCCCCGAACGCCGCCGTGCCTATCTGGGGTCGAGTCCGGCCCCAGCCCCCGTTTAGCCGGCAGCTCGCGCGTCAGTGTGAATGCGAGGACGGCCCGCGCGTTCGTCACGGCGGATGCCGTGGCGTTTGCAGAAACGACGAAAATCGAGGGAACTGATCCGCAGGCCCAGCGTTTCGAGATGCGCCCGCACTTCGCGTGTGCGATAGGCTTCGCGAGGATGCCGCAGCATGTAGACAAGCGCGTGCAGTTTCCACCAGTCCGCGTAACCGAACGCCGTGCGCAGGCGGCGGGGATCGAGGCCGGCAAGTAACTCGGCGGCATGGCCGAGATCGGCGAGTCCACGAGTTTCGCCGGATCGGATCGCCGTATCCAACAAATCCGCCCCGGCTTGGAGCAGCCGAGGCGATGCCTTGGCCGCCTCGCCGGCCTTACGCCAATCGCGGGCGAGGAGAAAAACATTCAGGCCGATCGTGCGCGCCTCATAGCGGCGCACCAACGCTTCCATTTCGTCCCAAGTGAGCCCGCCAAACGGGCGCGTCGCTTGCGCGGGCAACTGCGCTTTCATCCGGCGTTTTTCCTCACGCCACCCGTCGAGTTCGCCTGCCAGTTCGGCGAAGCCGTCGGACTCCGGCTCGCCGGTGAGATCGCCACGTTCCACGAGGGCGAAAAAGTTCGCCCGGGTTTTGGCATCTTGTCCGAAATCCTCCAGTAGCCAGGTCCGCAGGTCGGGAAACTGCCGGCACATGTTTGCCAATAGCCGCAGAAAGGCGCGGCTCCGGCGTTCCGAAGCGCGACCCGATGAAGCTGAGGCGGCGGCAGTCATACCCGGTGAGAAAGCTGAGGCGCGAAAATGTTCGCTGGCGACGACAATACGGCTGGCGATTCGAACCAAGGGCGGAGTTTTTCGTAGAGAATCCGAAGGTCGCGCCGATACGCTTCACCCTGCTCCTCGCCGGACTGACCGGGCCGGCGTTTCAGTGTGCGGACGAGCCGGTTGGCGAGGACGATGTGCGCCGGCAGCGTATGCCGCAGCCGGCGTTTGCCGGGTGTTTTCGGCTCCGTCGCGATACCAAGCCGGGCATAGGCCTGACGCAGACTCATGCTCTGCAAGACGGATATGTCGGAAACGCTGCGGGCAAGGCGCATATAACGTTGGGCCGTTCGGGCCGTGCCGCGGAAGTTGGCTTTCAGCCAGAGAAGCCAGGCACCCGACCCCATCGTATGAAACACCCGTTTTCTTTCCTCAACGAGCAACTGTCCGGCATACCAGGCGGCGCCCAGCGCCTCTTGCAAAGATTGGCGTGAGGCACAGGCACACCGCTTGGCCTCTTCGTGCAGACGGTTGATTTCCGCCGCAGTGGTAACGGCCGTGGCGGTCATGACGCGAGTCCCGTCGTTTCACGGAAGCTATTCGCCATGTGATGCACCGCCTGTTTTGAGCGGCCGGCCACATGGCCAATTTCCTCGAGTGTGGCTTCGGTGATGAGATCGGGCCGCACGCAGTAGAGCGCGACCGTCGCGCGCACGCCGCGCTCTTCGAGCGACGCGGCTTCCGACATCCATATCAAGAGCCGGCAAACCACTTCTGAGGCAACAAAGCGCGCCTCATGCGTGGGATCGACCGGCTCCGCGAAAAACGAATCATGGTTGGTTGTCATAGGGAGATTTAGGTTCGCCCCTACCATACCGCCCAAAGACAATTCATAATAGATACAGCGTGCGCGGTGCCGGCTGATCCGATTTTCGCGCTGCCTCCAACGACTTGCGACAGGGTGCGTGTCGTTTCGCCCAAAAACGAAAACACCGCGCGGGAAATAACCCGCGCGGTGCGAGACCCTCGCTAGCGCACGAACTCAGCCTCGCGCCGGCACTTTTAGCCGAGTCCGGATGTGCGCCGCGACTTCGGATGCGTCGTAGTAGACGAAATGGCCGACGCGATGATGCGGGATTCGCCGCAGCTTCGTCCAATTGCGCAGGGTCGCGATGGAGGGCTCTTTGTCTTTGGGAAAAATCCCGCTACTGCGCAGGCCGACGATGTCCGTGAGTTGGTTTTCCATGGTGGGAGAGAGTTGGGTTTCCATGCCCCTGCTTGCCCGGTCAAGTGCGGCAAGCAGGGCGTGGCGCGGTCAGGCTGAGTTGGGCAGCGGCGAAGCGGTCGGAGCGGCGGGAACGTCCGCTTTTTTCGGCAGGATGCCGAAGAATTCTTCTCCTTCCTCTGCGGTCTTCAAATCGAGGTAGTGCTTGCGAATGATGCTCTCCGAGTTGCCGGCTTGCAGCGATGCCTCACCGATGGAGCGGAACTTGGCGACGAACATCGAAATGAACGTGTGTCGCATGACATCGTGTGCGAGCGGAAATTTCTCCGCCACCTTTTCTCGGATATGCTGGAGGTTCGCCGGGATGATCGGGAATTTCTTGAGCGGATACGCCCGCAGCCATCCCGCGAGATTCGGTTGAATCGTGACGTTGCGCGGTTCGCGCACCTTCGACACTTCGCCGTCGATTCGGATCATGTTGGCGTCGAGTTTGACGTGCACCGGCTGGAGCCGGAGAATTTCGCCGGTGCGCAGGCAAGGCCGGATACCGGCGAAGAGGCACAAGGCGAAGAAAGGCACGGCGGTGGGGTAATGCTCCTCGACGTAGGCCATAAGTCCCGCCGACTGCGCCGCGGCAAAGGTGATGGCGCAGCCACGCCGACGCCGGATGCGACGCGGCGGGATTTTCACGAGCGGATTGTCGGCAATCCAGTCCCGTTGCAGCGCGAACTTGAGGAAAGACGAGACCACGCCGCGCCGGTTGTTGAACGTCTTGTGGGCCGCCCGGCGGGCTTCAAAATACCCAAGGAGCCTTGTCCCGGTCAGTTCGGCTACGGTGGCAGCCGGGAAGTGCTTTTGCAGGCGCTTGAGGTCGCGTTTCACGCGCGTCAAATACGGCTCGGACAGAAGGTCCTGTTCGCGCTCGTGATCCTTGATGACGAGGAATTCCGCGACGGCTTCCGTAAGGAGCTTCTGCGTCGTGGGTGCACGGTAGTTCGCCAGTGCGAAATCGACGTAGAACGACAGCGAGCGCGGCTGGCCGGTCACACGTGCGAAAACCGCCTCTGCTTCGCGAAGCTGCGCGTCGGCGAGGCGCGTCGCGGCCACGCGCATTTCGGTTTCCTGGAGATACTGAATTCCGAGGATTTGGCGTTCGGTTTCTGCTTCGGCACGCGTCGGGAAGTTTTTCCGAAAGCGTTTGCCGTCGATGCGCGCGTAGAGCTGAAAAACGATTTTCCCTGAGGGATTCGTGAATTCTGAGATGACGTATGGATTTTCCTGCTTCATGACCGATTTGGCCGGTCAACGTCCAAATCGGCTGTCAGGGAAAATAACCCGTTGGTTTAGAACGGGTAAATGGCGGAGAGGGAGGGATTCGAACCCCCGGTTCCCTTGCGGAAACACGCGCTTTCCAAGCGCGCGCATTCGACCACTCTGCCACCTCTCCGGGTGTCTGACCGCCTCGTCGAAAACGAGCCGGCCATCGGTCAAGGGGTGGAACAAAGGCGCCCCCTCCCCACCGGGTCAACGAGGAATTCACGCGACTTCCAACCCGCGCTGGCCTCGCCCCGCCTGCGTTCGTCGCGATCTTCGGGCTTTGGGCCCCTGACGCCCGTCGACCCCGCCGCCCGGGGCGACCCGCAAATCGAAAACGCGGCTTTGCGCTTCGCCCAGTTTTCCCCACTGTCCGCCTCTCCCATGTCCGCCGATCTCACCGAGCTCTACCAGCAGGTCATCCTCGACCACAACCGCCGCCCCCGCAACCGCGGCAAGTTGCCCACCGCCAACCGCGTCGCCCACGGCGACAACCCGACCTGCGGCGACCAGTGCAGCGTCTACCTGCGCATGGACGGCGACCGCATCGCCGAAATTTCCTTCGACGGCTCCGGCTGCGCCATTTCCCAAGCGAGCGCTTCCCTCATGACCACCCAGGTCAAAGGCAAGACCGCACCCGAGGTCCAGGCCCTCTACAAAAATTTCCACGACATCGTCACCACCGGCCACGCCCCGGAGGAAATCAGCGACCTCGCCGCCTTCGCCGGGGTCCACTCTTTTCCCGCGCGCATCAAATGCGCCACGCTCGGCTGGCACGCCGCGATTGAGGCGATGAAGTCCGACCCGATGCCGACCACGACCACCGAGAGCCACGTCGACTGACGCCCACCATGCTCGATCTCCAAAAAATCCGCGCCGATTTCCCCATCCTGCACCAACAGGTCCACGGCAAACCCCTCGTCTACCTCGACAACGGCGCCACCTCCCAGAAACCGCGCGCCGTCATCGACGCGCTCGTCCACTACTACGAGCGCGACAACAGCAACGTCCACCGCGGCCTCCACGCCCTCTCCATGCGCGCCACCGACGCCTACGAGGGCGCACGCACGCGGATCGCGAAATTCATCCATGCCGCCGATCCCGCCGAGATCATTTTCACGCGCGGCACCACCGAGAGCATCAACCTCGTCGCCCGCAGCTGGGGCCACGCCCACCTCCAGCCCGGCGACATCGTCCTCACCACCGAGATCGAGCATCACTCCAATCTCGTCCCCTGGCAGCAGGCCGCGCGCGCCAGCGGCGCCACGCTCCAATACGTGCCCGTCCTCGGCGCCGACGGCGAGGGCGGCCTCGACCTCGCCGCCCTCGATCGCCTCCTCACGCCGCAGGTGAAGCTCTTCGCCTTCACCCACATTTCGAACACCCTCGGCACCGTCAACCCCGCCGCCGAATTCTGCCGCCGCGCCCGCGCCGTCGGCGCCGTCACTGTCATCGACGCCGCCCAGTCCATCGGCCACGCGCCCTTCGACGTGCAGGCGCTCGGCGCCGATTTCGTCGCGTTCTCCGGCCACAAAATGTGCGGCCCCACCGGCATCGGCGTCCTCTACGGCCGCCGTGCGCTCCTCGACAAACTCGCCCCCGACGAAACCGGCGGCGGCATGGTCAGCCAGGTCACCTACGAAGACGCCCGCTGGAAACCCGCCCCCGAACGCTTCGAGGCCGGCACGCCCAACATCGCCGACGCCATCGCGCTCGGCGTCGCCTGCGACTACCTCGACGCCCTCGGCCGCGACCAGATCGCCGCGCACGACGCCGTGCTCGCGCAGCTCGCGATGGAAAAACTCTCGACCCTCCCCGGCATCCGCATCATCGGACCGCGCGCCGGCGCCGAACGCAGCGGCCTCGTCAGCTTCTCCTTCGCCGAGGTCCACGCGCACGATATCGTGACCTTCGCCGACGAAGACGGCCTCGCCCTCCGCGGTGGCCATCACTGCAACCAGCCCCTCATGCGCAAACTCGGCCTCACCGGCACGACCCGCGCGAGTTTTTATCTCTACAACACCGAGGAGGAAATCGACCTCCTCGTCGCGAGCCTGCGCCGCACGGTCAAGTTTTTCGGCGTCACGTAATCGCAGCGGCCGTCCAGCCGAGGGGTCGGACTCGGGAAACGCCCCGCCGGGCGCCGGGCGCCGGGCGCCGGGCGCCGGGCGGTGGGCGGTGCGCGTGGGCGTGGGCGTGACCGACGACGCAGACCCACCGTTCGGCGCTTCCGGCTCGCCTCACGGACAGGTTATGACACGGTGCGCCCCCTATGAAACTTCGTTCCCTCCTCTCCCCTGCCCTCGCCGCGCTCCTCGCGTTCGCCGCGGGCAGCGTCACCCGCGCCGACGAAGGCATGTGGCTCTACTCCGCCCCGCCGCGCGACCAGATCAAAAAGAAATACGGCTTCGACCTCACCGACGCCTGGCTCGATCACGTCCGCCTTGCCTCGGTCCGCTTCAACAGCGGCGGCTCCGGCTCCTTCGTCAGCGGCGACGGCCTCGTCATCACCAACCATCACGTCGGCGCCGACGACCTCCAAAAGCTGTCCGACGAAAAGCACAACTATCTCAAGGACGGTTTCTACGCCACCACGCCGGCCGAGGAAAAAAAGTGCGTCGATCTCGAACTCAACGTCCTCCAGTCCATCGAAGACGTCACCCTCCGCGTCAACGCCGCGATCCCCGTCGGCGCCACCGGCGAACAGGCCGTGCTCGCCCGCCGCAAGATCACCGCCGAAATCGAGAAGGAATCCCTCGCGAAGACCGGCCTCCGCAGCGACGTCGTCACCCTCTACCAGGGCGGCGCGTATCACCTTTACCGCTTCAAGAAATACACCGACATCCGCCTCGTCTTCGCCCCCGAACAGGGCGTCGCGTTCTTCGGCGGCGATCCCGATAATTTCGAATACCCCCGCTACAACCTCGATGTGTGTTTCTTCCGCGTCTACGAAAACAACCAGCCCGTGAAGACCGCGCACTACCTCACGTGGTCCGCCAACGGCGCCAAGGACGGCGAACTGTCCTTCGTCTCCGGCCACCCCGGCACCACCCGCCGCCTCCTCACGGTGCCGGAACTCGCCTACATCCGCGACAACCAGTTTCCCTACCAGCTCGCGCTCCTGAAACGCCGCGAGGTCCTCCTCTCCAACTGGGGCAACCGCGACGCCGAAAACGCCCGCCGCGCCAAGGACGAACTGTTCGGGATCCAGAATACCCGCAAGGCCCGCGACGGCGCCCTCGCCGCGCTCCAGGACCCCGGGTTCTTCGGCGCCAAGGTCGCGGCCGAAGCCGCCTTCCAAAAACAACTCGCCGACCGCACCGACGGCAAAGACGCCCTCGCCGCCTTCGCCCGCATCGCCGAAGCCCAGAAAACCATCGGCGGGATCGCCACCCGCCAGCGTCTCCTCGAGGGCAGCGTCGCCTTCAATGCCGATTCCTACGGACTCGCCCGCCACCTCCTTCGCGCCGCCGACGAACGCCCCAAGCCGAACGGCGAACGCCTGCGCGAATACTCCGACGCCCGCCGCGAGTCCTTCGAACAGCAGCTGTTCTCCGACAAGCCGATCTACACCGACCTCGAAATCGTCACCCTCGCCGATTCCCTCACCTACTTGGTCGAGCAACTCGGCGTCAACGACGCCGTCGTCAAAACTGTCCTCGCCGGCAAATCCCCCCGCGCCCGCGCCGCCGAACTCATCACCACCACCCGGGTCCGCGAGGTCGCCTTCCGCAAGCAACTCTACGAAGGTGGCGCCGCGGCCGTCGCGGCCGCGAAGGACCCCCTCATCGAGGTCGCCCGGGCGGTCGACGCCGAGTCCCGGGCCCTCCGCAAAACCGTCGAGTCCGCCGACGAGACCAAGCAGCAGGCGCAGGCCCTCATCGGCAAAGCCCGCTTCGCCCTCGAGGGCGCCGGCAACTATCCCGACGCCACGTTCACCCTCCGCCTCAGCTACGGCCCCGTGCAGGGCTACGAGGAGAACGGCCAAAAAATCCCGGCCCACACCACCTACGCGGGCCTCTACGAACGCAGCGCCAAGCAGGGCAACAAGGGCGACTTCGAACTGCCGGCGCGCTGGCTGAAAAAGAAATCCGCCCTCAACCTCGCCACGCCGTTCAACTTCGTCAGCACCGCCGACATCATCGGCGGCAATTCCGGCAGCCCCTCGGTCAACCGCGCCGGCGAATTCATCGGCATCATCTTCGACGGCAACCTCGCCTCCCTCTCCGGCGACTTCGGCTACGAGGACAAACAGGCCCGGGCCCTCAGCGTCGACAGCGCCGGCATCCTCGAGGCCCTGCGCAAAGTTTACGAGGTCCCCGTGCTCGTGAACGAACTCGTCACCGGCAAGCGCTGAGCCTCCCGGCCCGCGCCTGCGCGTCACCCGCCTCACGCGCCCCTCCTTGGCGCCGGTCACCGACCGGCGCCTTTTTTTCGCCCACCGCCCGGCGGGTGCGACCCGGCACCGGCGCGCCGGACGGCAACCTCTCCGTTTCCTGCCGGGCGCAGTGTCGCCGGGCGTTTCACGCGCGGCCCAGCAAGGCGTGCCACGCGGCGCCATCCGCCGCCCGCGGAGCGGCCACCCACCTCGCCGGACGTTGCGGCACTGCGTGCGTGACGCGCCTCCCCCACGGAGCCGGACGCCCCTGCCGTTGAAGCTTTCCACCTCCCCCCGCGATCGATACCGTCCCACCTGCCCATGAGTCTCCTCGCCCTCGAAGATGCCGTGCCCGGGACCGCGCACGAGGCCCGGCCTGCCCGATGAACCTGCCCGGCTCAGACCCCGTCACCGCTGCGTCCGCCCTCCCCG
>CAJAYO010000397.1 GCA_903948415.1 uncultured Opitutia bacterium
CTGGGGGTGAACTGCGTGGAGCTGCAGCCCGTGCAGGAGTGCGACAACGTGACCGCCACGGACTACCACTGGGGTTACATGACGAACAACTATTTCTCGCCGGAGAGCGGCTACTCGCTGGCCCCGGAGGCGGCGTCGGGGGTGCGGGAGCTGCAGGCTCTGGTGAAGGCGTTTCACGCGCGGGGCATCGCCGTGCTGCTGGATGTGGTCTACAACCATGTGGGGGTGCCGGCGCACCTGATGCTGATCGACCGGCTCTACTATTTTGAGCAGGACGCGGCGGGCAACCTGTCGAACTTCAGCGGCTGCGGCAACGACCTGCGGGCGCGTTCCGCGATGGCGAAACGGCTCATTGTCGACAGCTGCCTGCACCTGATCGAGGCGTTCGGGGTGGACGGATTTCGCTTCGACCTGGCGGAACTGCTGGGGGCCGATGTGCTCCGGGACATCGAGGTCGCGCTGAAGCGGGTGAAGCCCGACGTGATTTTGATCGCCGAGCCGTGGAGTTTCCGCGGCCACATCGCGGGCGCGCTGCGCGACACGGGCTGGGCGTCATGGAACGACGGTTACCGGGACTTCGTGCGCGACTACGTGCGGGGTGCGGGGGCGGCGGAGCGCATGGAATATTTTCTGCGGGGCTCGCCCTGGTATTTTGCCAAATGGCCGGCGCAGACGGTGAACTACACCGAGTCGCACGACGACCGCACGTGGATCGACATGATCACGGAAAACCCGCACGGCAACGGTTTCACCCCGACGGCCAACGACCGGGCGCGCACGCACCTGATGGCGGCGCTGCTGTTCATGTCGCTGGGCATCCCGATGCTCTCGGCCGGGCAGGATTTCCTCCGCTCGAAGCACGGCGTGAACAACACCTACCTGCGCGGCGACCTCAACGCGCTGGATTACCGCCGGCTCTACCGTCACCTCGGCACGCACGCGTATTTTGCGGACTGGATTGCGTTCCGACGGAGCGAAACCGGGCGGCTCCTGCGACAGCACTCGCGGCCGAGCGAGGGGTTCTTCGCGTTTCATCTTTTGCCGGGTTCGCCGGCGCTGGCCGTCGTGTATAACGCGGACTTCTCCCAAGGTCCGGAACGCCTGCTGTTCGCGGTCAATCCCACGCTGGGCGACGTGAGCATTCCGGTCGGCCCCGGCCTCGCGGGCACGGTGGCGGGCGCGTGGGAGCAGCTGGCCGACCACGAGCGGTTTTTCTCGGCCGAGGGCCACGGGGCGACGATGCCGGTGGAGTCGGAACTGTTCGTGCCGGCGCTCGGGTGCGGATTGTGGCTGAGCGACCGGACGGGTTGAACGTCATCCGCTGCCAAAACCCTTGCATCGGTCTGGAGGGCATGTCTTCTATCCAGTCCCCGCGCTCACGCGGTTCAACCTCACATAGACAACAACGCTAGCACATAACGGAGAGTCCTCATATGGCAGTCAAAGTCGCAATCAATGGTTTCGGTCGCATCGGTCGCCTCGTGTTCCGCGCACTCGTGGAACAGGGCCTGTTGGGCACGACGCTCGACGTCGTCGCCGTCGGGGACATCGTCCCGGCCGACAACCTCGCCTACCTGCTCAAATACGACTCCACCCAGGGCAAGTTCACCGGCACGGTGAGCTCCAAGAAGTCTTCGCCCGACAAGGCCGAGGACGATGTCCTCGTCGTCAACGGCAAGGACATCCTCGTGGTCTCCGCGAAGACCCCGGCCGAGCTCCCCTGGGGCAAGCTGGGCGTGCAGCTCGTGATCGAGTCCACCGGCCTCTTCACCGAGGCGGAAAAAGCCAAGGGGCACATCGCCGCCGGCGCGAAGAAGGTCATCATTTCCGCCCCCGCGAAGGGTGAGGACATCACGGTCGTCATGGGCGTGAACGACGACAAACTTGATCTCGCGAAGCACACGATCATTTCCAACGCGTCCTGCACGACGAACTGTCTCGCGCCGATCGTCCACGTCCTCCTCAAAGAAGGCTTCGGCCTCGAGGAAGGTCTCATGACCACGATCCACTCCTACACCGCCACGCAGAAGACCGTGGACGGCCCGTC
>CAJAYO010000398.1 GCA_903948415.1 uncultured Opitutia bacterium
GTCGTTGCGCTCGGTCAATCCGCAGCGCCGGTAATTGTCCGCCGCGCGCGCGAGCGCCGCGCGATCCAGCTCCACGCCGAGGCCCGCGCCTTTTGGCAGCGTCACGCAGCCGCCTTCGATGTTCATGCGCCCGCCGACGATGATGTCCTCCCATTGCCACGGATAGTGGGTGTCGAGCGCGTAGCTGAGATTCGGCATCGCCGCGCCGAGGTGGGTCATCGCCGCGAGCGAAATCCCGCCGTGGTTATTCGAGTGCATCGACACCCCGCGGCTGAAAATCCGGCAGTGCGCCGCCAGCTCCATCGAAGCGCGCAGCCCGCCCCAATAATGATGATCCGTCAAAATGATGTCTTCCGACGCGTGCTTCACGCTGCCCGGCAGATCGTCAAACGAGGTCGTGCACATGTTCGTCGCGAGCGGGGTCTTCAACGCCCGGCGCACCGCCGCCATGCCTTCCTGCGTGCGGCACGGGTCTTCGAGATATTCGAGAATCCCCTCCATCTCGCGGCCGAACTTGATCGACGTCTCGACCGTCCAGAGCGCGTTCGGATCGAGCCGCAACGGCACGTCGGGACCAAACGCCTCGTGCAGCGCCTTCATCGCGGCCACTTCCTGCGCCGGCTCGAACACGCCGCCCTTGAGCTTGATCGATTCGAAACCGAATTCCTGCACCATCGCCTGCGCCTGCGCGACGACCCCCGCCGGATCCAGCGCCGCGGCCTGGCGCGCCGCCGCCCAGCCGGTCGCGGCCGGGTCGGTGCCGAAGGCCCGCTCGCCGCCGGCGCCCTCGTATTTGTAGAACAAGTAAGCTGAATACGGCACCCGCTCCCGCACGACTCCGCCAAGCAGCGCCGCCACCGGCACGCCGTAGGCCTTGCCCTGCAGGTCGAGACAGGCGACGTCGAGCGCGCTGTAAACCTGCACGCGCGTGCGACCATCCCACGGCTTGTCGCCGCGCGACACCGAGGTCTCGGGCGAGCAGCGCTCCGCGAGTTTCGCCCGCAGCGCGTGCCAGTTGCGCGGATCGGCCCCGATCACCACATCGCGCACCGCCGCCAGCGCCGCGTCGACCGCCACGCTGCCCGGCACCTCGGCGAGCCCCGTGAGTCCGTTATCGGTCACGAGCTCGACCACCGTGCGCAGGCAATACGGCGCATGCAGCCCGGCGGCATTGAGGAGCGGCGGATCGCCGAGCGCGATCGGCGTGATGTGCATGTCGGTGATTTTCATAAAAGAATCGTAGGGAGGAGCCTGCTTGCAGGCGATTCAAGGTGGGGGGAGGTTCACCTCCGCCATCGCCTGCAAGCAGGCTCCTCCCCCGTGCTTATTTCCCGCGCAGCGTGGTCAAGCTCGACATCAGCCCCGCGCGCACGCTGCCGCCGTCGCTGCCGAGTGCGACAAACGTGTAGCCGAGGTCGCGCAGTTTCGCGACGAGTGCCGGATTGTGCACAAGGATGCCCGCCGCTTTGCCGTGTTTCTTCGCCGCCGCGCTCACCTTCTCCAGCGCCTCGATAAAGCGCGGATGGTCGAGCTGGTCGCGGATGCCCATGTTGTAACTGAGATCGGTCGGACCGACGAACAGCACGTCCACGCCCTCGACCGCCGCGATTTCCTCGCAGTTGGCCACCGCCTCCGGCGTCTCGATCTGCGTGACGGTCAGCAGCCACTGGTGCGCATTGAGATAGTAATCCTCGAAGCCGCCGCCGAAGCCCGCGGCGCGCTGGATCTTCGCGACGCCGCGCACGCCGAGCGGAGGATAGCGCATCGCGGACACCGCCGCGCGCGCCTCGGCCGCCGTGCTCACCCACGGGGCCATCACGCCGTGGGCGCCCATGTCGAGCGCGCGCTTGAAACGCGGCGTCTCGTTGGCGGCGATCCGCACGATCGGCACCGCGTTGGTGCCACCCACCGCCTGCAGCTGGTGCAACAAGGTGTCCTCGCCGCCCGGCCCGTGCTCGTGGTCGAGCAGCAGCCAGTCGAAGCCGCAATCGCCGGCCATTTCCGCCGTGATCGGCGACCCGAGGTTGATGAACGTGCCGACGAGCCATTCGCGGGCGAGGACCCGGGCGCGAAAACTTCCGGTGAGTTTCATGGTGAAATTAGAGCGAAAGGTAGAGCCGATACAGCGCCTGCGTGCCGCAGTCTTCCCAGCCTTTCGCGGCGACCTGTTCGTAGAGTTTCTTCGCGATGGCGAGCCCCGGCAGGTCGAGCTTCAACTCGGCGGCGCTGTCGAGGGCGATCTTCATATCCTTGATGATATGTTTGACGTAAAAACCGGGGGCAAAATTGTCCGCGAGCGCCCGCGGCGCGAGATTCGTCATCGCCCAGCCGCCCGCCGCGCCGCCGCTGATGCTGGCGTGCACGGCGGCCGGATCGAGCCCGGCTTTTTTCGCGTAGGCGAGCGCCTCGACCCACGCGACCATGCCGACGGCGACCGCAATCTGGTTGGCCATCTTGCAATACTGGCCGGCACCGGCCGCACCGAGCAGCGCGATATTCTTGCCCATGATTTCGAACAGCGGCTTCGCCCGCGCAAACGCCGCCGCGTCGCCCCCGACCATGATCACGAGACGCGCTTCCTTCGCCCCGAGGTCGCCGCCCGACACCGGCGCATCGAGCGACGCCAGCCCGCGGGCGGCCGCCGCGTCGGCAATCTTCCGCGCGAGCACCGGACTCGACGTCGTCATGTCGATCAGGAGCGCACCGGGCCGGGCGCGCTCGATGATGCCACTGGCCCCGAGATAGCTGGTTTCCACGTCGACCGGGAACCCGAGCATCGTGATCACGACGTCGGCCGCGGCGGCCGCGCTGCCGGCGCTGTCGTGCCAGGTCGCGCCGGCCTCGAGCAGCGCGGCGGCCTTCTCCTTGGTGCGATTGTAGACGTGCAGCGTGTGACCGGCCTTTTGGAGATGGCCGGCCATGCTGCGGCCCATGACGCCGGTGCCGATGAATGCGAGAGAGAGCGATGCGGACATAGTGCGAGGGTGCGGGGTGAGATTAAAAACGCGCCGTCAGCGAAAGACGTCGGCGCAGCCCGCGCGAACCATTTCTCGCCGAATTGCGCGGGGCCGCCGATCCGCGATTGCCAAGCCCCGGTGTTCGCGGCGGAATCGCGCCCGTGGTCGGCTTCCGCCTCGTCCTCCCTTTCATCGTGCTGGCCGGCGGCGTCCCGCTTCGCGCCGCCGACGGCCCGGCCGTCTTTGCCTCCCACTGCGCCCCCTGCCACGGACTCGACGGCAAGGCCCGCACCCCGGCCGGGAGAAAACTCGGCGCCAAAGACCTTTCCGAAAGCAAATTGGCCGACGACGCCATCGTGCACCAGATCGGCGAAGGCCTGAAGGACAAGAAGGGCGCCGAGCGGATGCCCTCGTTCAAGGCCCGGCTCTCCGCGGAAGAGATTGCCGCGCTCGTCGCCGTCGTGAAAGCTTTCCGCCGCTAAACCCATTCCTCCCCTCCTCATGACCACCACCCGCCGCGATTTCCTCAAATCCTCCCTGGCCGCCACCGCGACCACCGCCGCGCTCGCCGCCGGCACCACCGCCGCCGCCGCCGAAAAACCCGCCGCGTCCGCCCGCGACTATTACGAAGTCCGCGCCTACCGCCTCAAGCCCGGCGCCTCGACCGCCCTCCTCGACGGCTACCTCGAAAAAGCCCTGATCCCCGCCCTCAACGCCCGGGGCATCGCCTCCGTTGGCGTCTTCACGGAGGTCGTCGTCGATAAGAAGGCCGTCACCTCCACGCCCAAGGTCGGCACGGCCGAGGACCCCGCGATCGTGTGGGTCCTGATCGCCCACCCGACGCTCGAGTCCTTCGTGAAGGTCAGCGCCGACCTCAATGCGGATCCCAAGGTCCAGGCCGCCGGCGCCGCCTACCTCACGACGCCGAAGTCCGCCCCGGCCTTTGACCGCGTCGACTCGTGGGTGCTGCGCGCCTTCGCCGGCTATCCCCGCACCTTCGTCCCGGCCTTCTCGAAGTCCAAAACGCCCACCCGCATCTTCGAGATGCGTGACTACCAGAGCCACAGCGAGGAACGCGCGCTCAACAAAATGGCGATGTTCGACAACGGCGAAATCGAGGTCATGCAAGAGCTCGGCATGTCCCCGGTCTTTTTTGGCCAGGCCCTCGCCGGTCCGAATCTTCCGCACCTGCGCTACATCACCTGCGGACCCGACCTCGCCACCCATCTCAACAATTGGAAAGCCTTCGGCCCCCACCCGATCTGGACCAAGCTGAAAAACGACCCGCAGTACAAAGACAACACGTCGAAGAACACCGCCCGCTTCCTCGTGCCGACGGCCTACTCGCAGCTCTGAGGACAGAAAAAGGGCGGGTCCGGTCTTCGCGACCTGGGCCCGCCCCCACACAACCACAAAGAGTACTCAGATGTATTCGCGGTAGATCGGCTGGAACATCCGCTCACGGATGTCCGCCGCGATGTCCGCCGGGCGTGGCAACCGCGCGAGGCCCGCGTCGTGCGCACATTCGGCCACCGCGGTGGCGATCCGCAGCGACACTTCCCGGATCTTGGTGAGCGGCGGGTAAACCCGCCCGACCGCCAGGTCTGCCGGCTCCACGAGGCCCGCGAGCGTCTGCGCCGCCGCGAGAAACATGGCGTCGGTAACCTCGGTGGCCTCGCACACGAGGGCGCCCAGGCCGACGCCCGGGAAGATGTAAACGTTGTTGCCCTGCCCGGGCACATGCCGCTGGCCGTGCAGCGTCATCTCCGGGAACGGACTGCCACTCGCAAAAATCGCGCGGCCGTCCGACCAGGTGTAAGCCTGCTCGGCGGTGCATTCGGCTTTCGACGTCGGATTCGAGAGCGCAAAGATGATCGGCCGTGGGTGGTGGCGCGCCATGGCCGTGACAGTCTCCTGCGTGAACGTCGCCGGCTGGCCCGACACGCCGATGAGGGCCGTGGGCTTGAGCGTCTCGACCGCCTCCGCGAGCGTGGCGACAAACGGGTGGTCGTGCGCGTAAGGCGCCTTGTGCGACGGGGGCGAGTCGCCCCGGTGCTTCACCAGCAGGCCCTTCGAGTCGACGAACCAGCAGCGCGCCCGCGCGTCGGCTTCGCTCAGGCCCGCGGCCCTGGCCGCCGCGACATAGAGATCGGCGATGCCCGTGCCGGCCTCGCCGGCGCCGAGGAAAAGCAGCTTCTGCTGCACCAGCGTGCTCCCGGTCAGCCGCAGCGCACCCAGGACGCCGGCGAGCGCCACCGCGGCCGTGCCCTGGATGTCATCGTTGAAACTCAGGATGCGGCGGCGATAGGTGCTGAGAATGCGGAACGCATTCGTGTTGCCGAAATCCTCCCATTGCAGGAGCGCCTTCGGAAACACCGTTTTCACCGCGGTGACGAACTCCTCGATAAACGCGTCGTAGACCGCGCCGCGGGCGCGTTTTTCCTTGAGCCCGATGTAGGCCTCGCCCGCGTGCAGCGCGAGGTTGTCGGTCCCCACGTCGAGCGTGATCGGCAGGCAGTAACCGGGATGCACCCCGGCGCACGCCGTGTAGAGGGACAGTTTTCCGACGGGA
>CAJAYO010000399.1 GCA_903948415.1 uncultured Opitutia bacterium
CGCCACGGCCGCCGCCCCCGCGAACCTCCACTTCTTCTCCGACGACGGCGTCATCGCCTTCGACGAGCCCCAAACCGCCAAGCCCGACGGCCAAGGCGGCTTCACGCTCGTTGCGCCGATTTCTCCCGATGGTCCCAAGGATGCGAAAAAACTCCACGGCGTGCTCACCACCTCCACGAGCTGGCTCCCCGGCGCCACGCTGCGCGGCCTGCGCGTCGACACGCCGTTCGCCGCCGCCGCGCCGCCCGCCACGCCCATCGTCCAACTCCTCGGCACCCTCGCCCTCGCCTTCCTCGGCGGCCTCGTGCTCAACCTCATGCCCTGCGTCTTCCCCGTCCTCGGCCTCAAGATCCTCGGCTTCGTCAACCAGTCCGGTCAGGATAAGAAAAAGATCGTCCTCCACGGCCTCGTCTTCGCGCTCGGCGTGCTGCTCTCGTTCTGGACGCTCGCCGCCGTGCTCGCGATTCTGCGCGCCGGTGGCCAGGAACTCGGCTGGGGCTTCCAGCTGCAGGAGCCCGGCTTCGTCTTCATCCTCGCCGCCGTGATGCTCGTCTTCGCGATGAACATGAGCGGCGTCTTCGAGTTCGGCCTCAGCGCCACCGGCGTCGGGTCCGACCTGCAAATGAAGTCCGGATACGCCGGTTCGTTCTTCACCGGGGTCCTCGCCACCGCCGTCGCCACGCCCTGCAGCGCGCCGTTTCTCGCCCCCGCCCTCGGCGCCGCGCTCGCCGTGCCCACCGGCGAATCCTTCGTCATCTTCACCGCGATCGCCGTCGGCCTCTCCGCCCCGTATCTGCTCCTCTCGATCTTTCCCCAGGCCGTAAAAATCCTCCCGCGCCCCGGCGCCTGGATGGAAACCTTCAAACAGTTCATGGCCTTCCCGCTCTACGGCACCGTCGGCGCCCTCGTCTGGGTGCTCACCGGCCAACTCGGCGACGACAGCCTCATGGCCATCTTCGGCCTCGTGGTCATCGCGCTCGGCATTTGGGTCTACGGCCGTTGGACCGCCCCCGGGGCCTCCGCCGGCCGCGTGCGCTTCGGCCACGCCGGGCTCGTCGCGCTACTCCTGACCGGCGCCTGGCTCGGCTGGCCCGCCCCGGCGAAAATCGTCTGGGAGCCGTGGAGCCCGGAAGCCGTGGCCAAACTCCGCGCCGACCAACGCATCGTCTACGTCGACTTCACCGCCCGCTGGTGCGCGACCTGCCAGACCAACAAGAAACTCGTCTTCGGTTCCGGCGAAGTCCTGAAAGTGTTTGCGGACAAAAAGGTCGCCACGCTCCGCGCCGACTGGACGAACAAGGACCCGCGCATCACCGCCGAACTCGCCGCCTACCAGCGCAGCGCCGTTCCCTTCAACGTCGTCTGGCTCCCCGGCAAGGATACCCCCGTCCTCCTCCCCGAGCTCCTCACCGCGGGAATCGTGCTGGATTCACTGAAGTAGGCGCCGTTGGGCGCGGCGCCCCGCGGCTCCACCGGCGAGAAGCGTCCCTATCTGAAGTGGCTTGGGCCTTACGCCCTGGCCCCCGGCCCGCCGGGCGCCCGCGCGCCCCGCACGACAGGGGTGAACGCCGGCGTCAATTCGCCGGCACCACGGTGATGGCGGTGGCGAGCGTGTGCGCACCACCGCCGGTAAACAGCCCTTTGACCGGGCTCACGTCGGAAAAATCGCGGCCGCGCGCGACGACGATATGGCCGGTCGCGACAAAGCAGGTGTTCGTCGGGTCGTAGTCGATCCAGCCGCTGCCCGGAAGGAAGACCGAGACCCACGCGTGGGAGGCGTCGGCCCCGCGGAGCCGGGGTTTGCCGGGCGGCGGCGTCGTCAGCAGGTAGCCGCTCACGTAGGCGGCCGGCAGGCCGTGTTGGCGCACGCAGCTGATGAACAGGTGGGCGAAGTCCTGGCAGACCCCCCGGCGATGCTCGAGGACCTCGGCGAGCGGGGTGGAGACGGTCGTGGCCTCGGGATCGAACTTGAATTCTTTGCCGAAACGGGCGCCGAGCGCGGCGAGCCACTCGAACCCGGGCCGATCTCCGGCCTCCAGGCCGGCGGCGAGTTCGCGGGCGGCCGGCAGGAGCGGGACGGAGGGGGACGCGTGGAGGAACTGTTCGAGCGAAAAATGCGAACCGTTGGCGATGACCGTGCTCACTTCGGCGCGCGCCACCGCGAGCGACGGCGTGGAACCGGGAGCGGGGAGCGCCGGTTCGTCCCGGCGGACGAGGCTGCGGCTCGTGATGGCGAGTTCGGTGTGGGGTTCGCGCAGCGTGAAGAGATGGTGGCGATTGCCGAAGACGTCGGGGCGCGAAGTCAGATCGGCGGGCAGCGGACGGATCTCCAGCTCGAACCCTTCGCAGTGTTGCACCGGCTCGTCGCGCGGGTGGAGCCGCAACGACTGCCACGCGGCGGTCGCCGAGGACCGGTGGCGGTAGCGCGTGTGGTGGGTGACGTGATAGAGCGGCATCAGCGGAGGTGGGGCCGGCGCGCCGTGACGATCCGGCCGGCCGGCGGCGGCGCGGCGCGGCGCACCCGATCAGACTGGAGCCCGGGGTTCATTTCGGCGGTTCGGTATGGATGAAATAGATCTGCGTCAGGAGATCGTTCAGCTCGGCGAGCGTGATGGAACTTTCGTTCAGGAAGACCACGGTCTGGCTGGGTTCGGCGGCGAGGGTGGCGACGTCGAGGAGGCGGCCGTTTTTGACGAGGCGGCGGGCCGTGGCGCGCAGCGCGGCGACCGCGCGCGGGGCCAGATCCACCGGCAGCGCCTCGAGGTGTTCTTCGATCCGCGCGGCGATCCAGCGCAGGCCGCGGGGATTTTCCGGTGCGGCGAAGAGCCACGTGAGCACGGACGAAAATTGGAACGGGCCGGGATAGGTCGTGCGGTAGCTGAAAAGCGAGTCGGCGAAGTGCAGGAGCATTTGCAGCCGGAACTCGCTGGGCGCGGTGCGCCCGAGGAGGTGGCGCGCGAGGAAGACGAGCTGTTGGCCGCGTTCCAGGAGGCGGCCCACCATGAGGAAACGCCACGCGGTGTCGTGCGCGAGGGATTCGTTGGCGATGGTCTTGAGGGCGGTGAGATGCGGGATGAGCTCGGCCGGCGTGGGCGGCGCGGACGACTCGAGCGCCGCGCGCAGGTGGCGGAGGCTGCGCCAGGCTTCGGGCGGCAGGCGGACCTTGGCCTGGTCGAGATTGCGAATGAGATTCGCGAGGTTGCTGGCGAGGCTGCCCCAGAGTTGGGGATCGTCGATCGTGTCGTCGAGGAGGGCGTCGAGCTGTTCGCCCGAGGCCTTGGGCGGAACGGTCGCGCCCTGCATTTCGAGCAGGAGGCGGACGGCGGCATCGGCCACGGCGGGGTCGAGGGCGGCGATTTCCTCGCGCCGGACCGGCTCCAATTTTTCGAGGAGCCGCGTGAGGCGCGCGGTGCGCTCGAGGTAGCGGCCCAGCCAGAAAAGATTGTCGGCGAGGCGGCTCGGCGTGTCGTTGGCGCGGTGAATGAGATCGGCCAGCGCGCTGACGGGCGGGGGCGGGGTCGGCGAACCGGCGTGCAGGACCCACGTGTCCTTCGTCAGGCCGCCGTGCTGGAGGGTGACGATGGCGTCGTCGCCGGCGGGATGGAAGCGCGTGAGGCCGCCGGGCAGGACGCGGTATTCGCCCTCCTGCCACGTGACGAACGCGCGGAGGATATAGGGGGTCGGCCGCAGGGAGCCTTTGACCCACGCGGGGGTGGAACCGAGATGGACGCGCTCCTGGCCGCAAAAGGCCCACGGCCGCGCGCGAATGTCGGCCGCGAGCGCTTCGCGTTCGGCGCCGGAGAGGAGCGAACTGAACCGGGTGGTCGAGAGATGGGAGGAGCGGAAGGTGGGCTTGACGACGAGTGTATCGAGATTTTCGAGCACGGTGTCGCGGGCCTGTTCCTGGCCGCACCACCAGGTGGCGACGCTGGGCAGCGCGAGTTTTTCGCCGAGCACTTCCCGGCAGAGCGGATCGAGAAACGCGAGGAGCGCCGTGGTTTCGAGGGCCCCGCAACCGAGCTGGTTGGCGAGCGCGACGCGCCCGTGGTGGGCGGAGTGCACGAGGCCGGGCACGCCGAGCAGGGAGTGGCCGTGCAGCTCGAGCGGATCGCAGAACGCGGAGTCGACGCGGCGGACAATCGCATCGACGCGGCGGAGGCCGCCGACGGTGCGCAGGAAGACCTGGGCATCGCGCGTGGTGAGATCGGCGCCCTCGACGAGCGGGAAGCCGAGGTAGCGGGCGAGATGGGCGTGTTCGAAGTAGGCCTCGTTCGCCGGTCCGGGCGTGAGGAAGACGACGCGCGGTTCCTCGCCGGGCCGGACGTGGGCCAGTTGTTCGAGCGAGACGCGGAAGCCGCGGAGAAATTCGTAGAGCCGCTCGACGGGCGCGCTGCGGAAAACCTGGGGGAGCGCCTGGCGGGTGAGAATGCGGTTTTGCAGCGAGTAGCCGAGACCGGACGGCGCATCGAGGCGGTCCCGGAGCACCCACCAGCGTCCGTCGGGCGAGCGGGCGAGATCGACCGCATAGGTGTGGAGCATGACGTCGCTCTCCCGCCCGAGACCGACGCACGGACGGAGGAACTGGGGATTCGCCAGCGCGAGCGTGGCGGGCAGCGACCCGCTGCGGAGGAGTTTCTGCGGACCGTAGAGATCGCGCAACAGGTCGTTGAGGAGCCGGGCGCGCTGGCGCAGGCCGTCGCTGAGAATCGCCCAGTCATCGGCGGCCACGAGCAAAGGCACGACATCGAGCGGCCAGATCTGGGCGGCCGAGCGTTGGCCATCGTAGACGTTCATGCTCACGTCCTGCTCGACGATGGAGCGTTGGCAGGCGGCGTGGGCGGCGCGGAGGGTGGCGGGGGCGTTGGCCCCGAGGAGCCGGAAAAACTCCGCCCACTGCGGCCGCACCGAGCCGTCCGGCGCGCGGTATTCGTCATAACGCCCCGCCGTGGGAATGTAGCCGGGGAAAGGATCGGCGACGGGAGCGGCGGCGGTTGAGGGTGAGACGACGGGCATGGACGGGAAAAGCTTTGTGGTCTCCGGGATGACAGCAAGCCGCGAGCCGAGTAAGCCAAAGCGCCGGGGCGAACAAGCGCCGGGGGGAAATTCCTGGCCGCACCCGCTCGGGAAATCGGGGCCGTCGGCACCGGTGCGCCGGACGGGGTGGCTCTTGGCACCTTGGGCGAGACCCGGTGGGCGCAGGCGAGGCCGTTGCGGCGCAGGTTGCGATGGTCGGCTCACCCCTCGGCGCCGGAGACCGGCGTTCACGGCGCAGGCACCCAGCTGCGAGGGCGGTCGATGCGGGAGGGGCGCCAGGCACCGAGGTCGCTCACCGCGCCGACGCGAGCTTACTTTTTCCCGAGCAATTCCAGCGCGGCGGCGCTCAGGGACGTGAGGGCGGCGCGGAGCGTGGGCTCGGGGACGGGGGCGAAGGTGGCGGAATGGTTCGACGGGACGGGGATGCCGGTGCGTTCGGCTTCGGCGAACCGTTCGGGGGCGGTCGCGCCCACCCACCAGATACAGAGCGGGACGCGGTGCGTGGTGCGGCCAAATTCGGAAAAATCTTCGGCGCCCATAATCGGTGGCGTGGCTTTGACGTTGGTCGGCCCCAGCCACGTCGTGAGCGCGCCGGCGACGCGCCGCGTGAGGGCGGAGTCGTTGATGGTGGCGGAGGCGGACTCGGCGTTGACGGTGACAACGGGCATCCGCGATGCGGGGACCCCCGCGGCCTGGGCGGTGCCGGCGCAAATGCGTTTGATGGCGGCGATGAGTTTGTCGGAGACCGCATCGTCGTAGCTGCGGAGGGTGAGTTCGAGTTTCACCTCGTCGGAGATGATGTTGCGCTTGGTGCCGCCCTGGATCGTGCCGACGGTGACGACGGCGGGCGTGCCGGGTTTGAGTTCGCGGCTCACGATGGTCTGGAGCGCGAGCACGATTTGGGCGGCGAGGACCACGGGATCTTTCGTGGTGTCGGGCGCGGAACCGTGGCCGCCGACGCCGCGGACGGAGATGTCGACGGATTTCACGTTGGCGAGAAACGCGCCCTCGCCGTAGCCGATCACGCCCGCCGGGAGCATCGCCGACGTGTGGAGGGCGATGGCGAAGTCGGGCTTCGGGAAACGCGTGTAGAGTCCGTCGACGAGCATGGCGCGGGCGCCGGCGACGATTTCTTCGGCGGGTTGGGCGACGAGGACCAGGGTGCCCGTCCAACGGTCGCGCAGGGAAACGAGGATGCGCGCGGAGCCAATCAGAGCGGTGACGTGCGAATCGTGGGCGCACGCATGCATGGCGGGCCAATCCTTGCCGGCCAGGTCTTTCACGATGGCGGTGCTCGCATAGGGGACGCCGGTGGCCTCCTTGACGGGCAGGCCGTCCATGTCGGCGCGAATGAGCAGAGTCGGGCCGGCCCCGTTTTGGAGGACGCCGACGACGCCGGTGATGCCAACTTTTTCGGTGACCTCGAAGCCGAGCGCGCGGAGTTCGGCGGCGACGAGCGCGGCGGTCTTGAACTCCATGAAGGAAAGCTCGGGGTGGGCGTGGAGTTTTTTGTACATCGCCTCGAGCGAGGCGTACTCGGCGTCGAGCTTGGCCTGGACCGCGTCGCGCAGGGCGGGCACAGCCGCGAAGGCGGGCCACGTCGCCGCCAGCGCGAGCAGGAAAGGCATGAGGCGGGAACGGTGCGGAGACGGGGCGAGCGGGATTTTCACTGCGGCAAAGGTCGGGGGAAAGACGGCGGTCAGCCCCGCGAAGGTCGGGGAGTGTCCGTCGGGGAGCAAGCGCGGCGAACGGTCGCGCGACGGATCGAAGGCGCGAAACGCGCCGCCCGGCGGGGGCCCGGGAAACATTCGCCGGGATTGGACGTCTGAGCGCAGGTATGAACACCCTCCCCTGTTCCGGAAACTCGCGCGCGATCCGCTGGGGCGCGGCGCTCGGTTTGGTTTTCACGGCCGGTTGGCTGGCGGCGGCCGACGCGGGATTTCCCGCGATCCCGGACGCGCCCACGGTGCCGGTTGCGCCGATGCTGCCCGACTCGGCGATGGTCAAAGAGCCCCTCCAGCCGCAGGTGAGCCAGGAGATCATCGAGGAACGCCCGTCGACGCAGCACGTGTGGGTGTCCGGGCACTGGCGCTGGCAGGACGGACGGTATGCGTGGATCGCGGGGCGCTGGGATTTGCCGCCGCGGGCGAACGTTGCGTGGGTCGAGCCGCGCTGGGAAAAGAAGGGCAACGGCTATGTGTTGGCGGGCGGATATTGGCAGGAGGCCCCGGCGGGCGGCCGGGCGGAGCCGGCTTCGGCCCCGGGCCGGCCGACGACCACGGTGCAACAACCGACCCCGCCGCCCGAGGTCGTGTATGTGCGTGACTTGCCGCCACCGCCGCCGCGCGAATACATCGTGGAGCGGCCGACGCCGTATCATGTGTGGATCGGCGGGTATTGGGGCCTGCGGGCCGGCCGCCAGGTGTGGATCGGCGGGCGGTGGGATTTGCCCCCGCGCTCGGATGTGGTGTGGGTCGAGCCGCGCTGGGAACGCCGGGACCGCGGTCACGTTTTTGTCGAAGGCTATTGGCGCGAAGCCATCCCGGTGCGCAGCTACGAGCGCGGTGGCCGCGAGGTGATTGTCGTGCGCGAACCGCCACCGCCGCGCCGCGAAGTGGTGCCGGCGCGGCCGGTGCCGGGCCAGATGTGGATTTCGGGCTATTGGGCGTGGCACGGCGACCGGCATATCTGGGTCGGCGGGCACTTTGAACGCCCACCCCACGCCCGCGCCCGGTGGGTCGAGCCGCGGTGGGAACGCCGCGGCGGCGGCCACCTCTTCATCGAGGGATTCTGGCGGTAAAGGGCGCGGCGCCGCCGCCGGCCGGCCCCGCGGAGACGGGGGCAGGCCAAATCTTGCGCGGGTTTGACCAAGGCATGCCGAGCGGGCGGCCGGGCCTTAGCGCAAATTGGGCGTGTTCGAAAACTCGTCTCCCGATGAACGCTCCGCTGCGCCTTCGCCTCTACCCGCTCCGCCCCCGGCGCGCCGTGCGGCGGACGCTTTGGGTCGTGGTTGCCGTGACGGCGCTGACGGGATGCCCGACGATGACCGAGAAACCCGCCCGGGAAGTCGCCGCCAAGGACCGGGCCGAACTGTTGCTATCGCCGGACTGGAACTGGGACGCCACGATGGATGCGGCGGACTATCTCAGTCTTCACCGGACGACGGATCCGCGCGAAATCGCCGCGTTGATCAAGGCCCTCGGCATCACCGGAAGAGGGACGTTTATTTTGCGCGAACGCGCCGCGCGGGCCCTGGGACTCACCGGGGACCTTTCGACGGTGCCGGCCCTCGTCACGCGGCTGGAGGAAGACCCGGACGAAGATGTCCGCCGGGCCGCCGCCCATGCGTTGGGGGCGCTGCAGGCGAAGGCCGCCGTGCCGGTCTTGCTCGCGCATGCGCTGAACCGCCAGGAGGCGAATTTGGTCGCGGCGGAGGCCCTGGAAGCGCTGGGCGATATCGGCGATAGCTCGGTGATCGGCGCGCTGGAAGTGTTCCGCCAGGAGCAGGTGGATTCTTTGAGCGAAACGGCGGCGCTGGATGTGGCCCTGGCCAAGCTGAGGAAACGACGGGAGGCCGGCCCCGGGAGCACGCCGTGAGGCGGACGTTCCGGCACCGACCCGCTCACCCCGGTGCCGGGGACCGCGCAATTTCCCGAAAGACCGGCGCCGTTTGACCGCTCACAAAAGGAGACCCAACCGCGTTCCGACCCGACCAACCGCCTTCACGCCAGCCGTCCCGACTCTTGCCATGAACCCGCTACCGGACCTTGCGACCAACGCGCTCCTCCTTCCCTGCGGCACCGACTGTGCCTACGCCACACCGCTGATGGGTCGGGCGGGCGAATGGGTACACTGCGCCCAGCCC
>CAJAYO010000400.1 GCA_903948415.1 uncultured Opitutia bacterium
CCCACGCCTGAGTCGACCGGCTCCGCCCTCGCCGGCTCCGTCAACATGGTCCCGCGCTCCGCCTTCGAACGCTCCCGCCCCAGCACCACCGCCAGCGTCTTCCTCACTCTCAAGGACGGCGAACGCAGCTTCCACAAGACCGCCGGTCCCCTCAACGAGCCCACCCGCAAGGTCACGCCCGGCTTCAACTTCTCCGCCGTCGTCCCGGTTAACAAAAAGTTCGGCTTCACCCTCTCCGGCAACCACGTCGACCAATACTCCTACGAAGACGTCGCCACCAGCACCTGGCGCGGCAACGGCCAGGCCACAAGCGTCGCCGCCACCGCGCTGAACGGCCGCCCCGACACGACCCCCGACAACCCCTACCTCACCGACTTCGCCCTCCGCGACAGCACCCGCGGCAACCGCGCCGACTCCGCCGGCCTCACCGTCGACTACAAACTTTCCCGCAACGACACCCTGTCGTTTTCGTTTCAATACACGTGGATCGGCGTCGTGCACAACAACCGCACGCTCTCCTTCTTCATCAACCGCGTGCAGCCCGGCGCCTGGGGCCCCACCTTCACCAACGGCACGACCTACGTCGCCGGCTCCCCCACCTCCACCGGCACCGTCACGCCCGCCGGCTTCGGCCCGGTCGGCGGCTTCGACGAAATCCGCATCAACGGCGGCGCGCAGACGTGGTATGGCACCACCTACACGCCCTCGCTCGTCTGGCGCCACGACGGCCCGGTCTGGAAAATGGACGCCGGCGTCGGTTTCTCCCGCGCCAGTCTCCACACCCGCAACGGCGACAAGGGCTACTTCGGGGCCTCCCAAGCCCGCCGCACCGGCGTCCGCGTCGCGTTTGCCGATATCTTCTATCTCCGCCCCAACACCCTCACCGTGACCGGGGCCGACGGCATGCCCGTCGATCCCTACCGCCTCGACAACTACGCCCTCGACACCAGCAACGATGTGGTGCGCGACTCCGTCGATGTGAAGCGCAGCGTCCGCGGCAACCTCCGCCGCGACCTCGTCGTCCGCGACCTCCCGCTCTCCCTCAAGGTGGGTGCCGATCTGCGCAGCGCCGAGCGCGACCTCCGCGCCACCACCAACGCTTACACCTATGTGGGCGCCGACGGCATCAACAGCTTCGCCGGCAACGCCCCCCAGCGCGGCGATGACAACGCCGGCCCCGTCCTCGACGAGGACTTCTCCCAACGCGTCGGCTCCTACGGTTTCCCGAAGATCCAGTGGATCTCCAACGACGACTACTACGACCTCTTCAAAAAGAACCCGACCCATTTCACCACCAACGCCAACACCAACTACCGCTCCGGCGTCGGGGCCTCGAAGTACGCCCGCGAAATCATCACCTCCGCCTATTTCCGCGGCGACGCCGCCTTCTTCAACCGCCGCCTCCAGTTCGTCGGCGGTGTCCGCGCCGAGCAGACCAACATCACGGCCGCCGGCCCCCTGACTGATCCCTCGGGCAACTGGCTGCGCGATGCCGCCGGCAACGTCGTCCCCCGCCGCGACGCC
>CAJAYO010000401.1 GCA_903948415.1 uncultured Opitutia bacterium
AGGCGGGCGCCGAGATGCCAGTCGGCGGTGTGAACAAGGCGGGTCATGGGCGGAGCGGGCAGATTCATGGGGCGGGCGACGGGGCCGGCGTGAGGGCGGCGAGGCTCGCTTCGAGCAGGGTGCAGCGGACGGCTTGCTCGCCGAGGGCGGCGCGCACGGTGGTTTCCCCGCCCCAGACGTAGACGCACTGGCGCGCCCGCGTGATCGCGGTGTAGATGAGTTCGCGGGTGGCGAGCGGACTGTCGTCGGGCGGCAAGATCACGAGGACCTGATCAAATTCACTGCCCTGCGAACGGTGAATCGTCAGCGCCCACGCCGCGCTGGTGTCGGGCAACTGGCCGAGCGGCACCCGGCGCGGGGGCGCGTCGGCGGAGGCGGGCGGAAAATAGGCGGCGCGGGTGCCGGCCACGTCCATGATGATGCCGACGGAGCCGTTGGTGAGGCGCGTCTCGGGATCGTTGTGATTGATGATCACGGGCTGGTTCGGCGGACGCTTGAGGCCGGGGCGTTGGGTGAGGTGGCGTTGGATCGCGTCGTTGAGACCGGCGGCGCCGAGCGTGTGCTCCCGATGCGCGGTGAGGAGACGCACGCCGGCGAGCGCGGTCAGCGCCTCTGCCGGCGTGGGGGCGTCGGCGACGGCGGTGAGCGCGGCCCGCACGGTCGCGGGCAGGTGCTCCCAGGCGAAGCGCCCGCCGTGATCGCCGAGCCACGCCAGACCGTCGGCGGGCGGGGTCTGGTCGGACGGCGCCAGATGGCTGGCGAGGAGGTGCACGGCGTCGTCGGCGCGGCCGTTGACGATGGCGGCCGCGAGCGCGCCGATACCGGAGCGGTGGCGGAAGCGCCGGCTCTCGGTGAGTTCGAGCCAGACGCGATCCAGCGCGGTGCCCGGGTGAGCGCGGGCAAAACGAACGAGGGAGCCGAGCACATCGCCGGCGGCGACGCTTTCCAATTGGTGGGGATCGCCGACGAGGACGAGCCGGGTGTTCGGTTCCAAGGCGGCCAAGAGGGCTTGCCAGAGGAGCGTGTCGATCATCGAGCACTCGTCGACGATCACGACGTCGCTGCGCAGTTTTTGGGTGGCGTGGGCGCGGCACTGGCCGGTGGACGGATTGAAGCCGAGCAACCGGTGGAGCGTGGAGGCGCTGGCCGCGACGGTTTTGAGCGCGGCTTTGGTTTTCGCCGGGAGCGTGGCGGGCAAATCATCGGCGGCGGCCTCGACGGCTTCCTTCATGCGGTCCGCGGCTTTGCCGGTGGGGGCGGCGAGATGGATGACGGGGGGCTTGTCCGGATGGTCGGCGATCAGCAGCGCGAGGAGCCGGGCGAGGGTGTGCGTTTTGCCCGTGCCGGGACCGCCGACGATGAGCGCCAGAGTGTGTTCCAAGGCACAGGTGATGGCGTCCGCCTGCTGGGCGTTCACCTGGTCGGGGCCGAGGTCGGCGAGCAGGGCACTGGCCGGGCGGGCCAAGGGGGGCGCGGCGCGTTGGGCGCGGGCGAGCACATCGCCGGCGATGGTCTGCTCGGCGCGGTAGAAACGCCAGGCTTGCAGATGGGCCTGGCCGGCGTGGTGGCGCAGGACGAGCGGGGAGGGAGCGGCGGTGACGTCGCCGGGCGGGAGCGGCGGCGCTTGGCAGGCGGAGCCCCAGGCGGCGGGGTGGGTCGGCGTGAGGGGGAGGAGGGCGCAGGCGGTGCCGCCCTCGCTTTGCGCGGCGAGCAGGCGGGCCACCTCGGCCATGCGTTCGTGGGGCAGGTCCCAGCGGCGCACGAGCAGTTCGATCTCCGGCGTGAGGGTGGCAGGGGAAATCCAAGGGCTCATGCGAGGGGGCGGAGGGCCGGGGCGAACAGCCGGTC
Organism: uncultured Opitutia bacterium; assembly: GCA_903948415.1. Classification (GTDB taxonomy): domain Bacteria; phylum Verrucomicrobiota; class Verrucomicrobiia; order Opitutales; family Opitutaceae; genus GAS368. The sequence goes on from CAJAYO010000401.1 coordinate 1,849, forward strand.
GAGGGCGTCGAGCATCGCGGCGGGCGGATTAATGTGGAGGACGCCGCGGGTTTCGCCCGGAGCGATGGCGCGCAAAAACACGAGCCACGCGCCGGCGAGGGGCTGGTCGACCAGCCCGAGGGCGCGCAGATAGCGGCGGAGGGCGACGAGGTAGAGGTGCGTCTGGAGCAAATAATGATCCTGCATCGCGCAACGCAGGAGCGCGGCGTGGTCGTAGTCACCCAAGGTCGCCCCGAGCCGATTCGTTTTCCACTCGATCACGCCCCACGCCGGTCCCTGCCGGGCGAGGCGATCAATATAGCCCTGGAGCAAGCCCTGGAATTTTTCATCCGAGAGCGCGGCGAGGGCGGCGGCGTAGGGACGATGGGCGGGGTCGGCGTGGTCCTCGAAGCAGCGGGCGAGGGCGCCGACGGTCAGCGCGCCGGCGAGCGGCAGGTGGAAGTGCCATTCGGAGCCGTGCGGTTCCGGGCAGAGTTCGTGGAGCGGGGTGTCCCCGCAACCCGGCAAGCGAATCAGGCGCAGGGTGGCGAACAGTTCGTGGAGCGCGTCGGGCCACGCCGGTTGGTCCGCGCGGGGTTCCGGCGGGCGGGCCGTTTTGAGATGGCGGGCGAGGGCCTCGCCATCGGGCGGGCTCAAATCCCAGGTTTCAATCCAATCGTGGACGAGCGTGCCGACGGCGGCGCCGCCGGGTGAGGCCAGAAAAGCGAGGGCCGGTGTTTCGCCCGCGCTGGCCGGGGTGGGGGCGGGGGGCGTTGCGAGCAGCGTTCCGCCGTGCGCATGTTTTTCCTTCGTGAGCGTGGAGAACGAGGTGATGCGCCAGCTCGGCGGCACGACGGGGGCGGGGAGCGCGACCAGATCCGGGGGCAGGGCGCCGGGGGTGGGCGCGGCGGGGGCATAGCGCGCCGGGCTCGGCAGCGGGGGATCGCGCAAGGTGATGAGCGGAGCGGGTAGGTCGGTGGCCTCCTCCGTGTGCGGTTGAGCGCCGAGGGACCGGAGCACGTCGGAGTGGCGCGCGCTGCGGCCCGTTTTGGCGGAGGTGACCCAGTCGTCCGAATAAGTTGGATATGACGCGAGCTCGGCCTCGGTGCGCAGCAGCCAGTCGAGGGGGCTGCCCTCATCGGACTGCGCGGAGTTGCCGTAGCTGCAAATCCAGACGCGGACCTGGGCGCGGGTCAGCGCGACATAGGTGAGGCGGAGGCGTTCCTCGAGTTGGGCGGCCATGAGTTCCCGGGTGCGGGTGGCCTTCACGCTGTCATCGACGAGATCGAGTTGGACGAGCCGGTCGGAGGCGGGGTCTGCGCCCGGGGCGCGGGACGCGGGGAGACGCGCGACGCCCTTGTTCGCCTTGAGCGGATCGGCGAGGTAGGGGCAGAAGACCAGCGGGTATTCGAGTCCCTTGGCCTTGTGCAGGGTGACGATCTGGACGGCCTCGCGGTCGCTGGAGAGCTGCAGTTGGCGTTCCTCGGTTTGGGAGCGTTCCTCGGTCCGGGCGATTTGTTGGCCCAGCCAGCGGACGATTTCGTCGGGGCGGGGGGCGGCCTCGCGCGCGGCTTCCAGGAGCAGGTCGGTCAGATGGCGGTAGTTGGTCGCCCGGCGCTCGCCGGTGAGCGGCACGAGGGCGAGACGCCGGGTGAGCCCGACCTCCGGCCCCTCCAAGGCGGCGAAGAGGGCGGTGAGACCGCGATTCATCCAGGTCTGGTTCCACCCCTCAAAACGCTCCCGCCAAACGACGGAAGGTTGCCGGCCGTCGGCGCCGACGTGGTCCAAGGACGCCAGGGCGGTGGCATCGAGGCCGATGAGGCGGGTGGCGAGGGCGGTGCGCAGGCGGGGCGTCCGGCGGGGATCGAGGAGCGCGTGCAGGAGGGTGGGCAGTTCACGGGCCTCCTCGGAGGCGAAGATGTCGGCGCCGGAGTTGATCACGACGGGGACGGCGAGCGCTTGGAGGGCTTCGGCCATGGCTTGGGCCTGCACGTGCGTGGCGACGAGCACCGCACAGTCCCGCGGCGAGACCCGCCGGGATTCGCCCGGGCGACCGTCGCGGTAGGTCGTGCGCAGTTCGCCGTGGTGGAGCAGATCGACGATGGTCGAGGCGACCCGGGCGGACAGCGCGGGGATGCGGCGGGACTGCGCGGAGTAACGGGCGAGGTCGGCCTCGGGCACGATCCACGCTTCCAGCCGCGAGCAGGGCCGGCCCCCGAGGAGGAGTTGCCGATCGTAAGCCAGGGCGGATACGGCCGGCGCGAACGTCATGTCGGGATGGTGGAAACCGCCGGGGCGCTGAAAGAGGGCGTTCAGCGTGGCCACGAGGGGCTGCGGCGCGCGGTGCGTGTGGGTCAGGGTGTAGCCGGCGTCGGCGGTGTGGCGGGCGGCGAGATAGGTGGAGAGATCCGCGCCGCGGAAACTGTAGATGGCCTGCTTCGGATCCCCGACCAGAATCAGGCGGCGCGGGTGGTCGGCCGGAGTGAAGATGCGCTGGAAGATGGCGAGTTGGCGTGGGTCGGTGTCTTGGGACTCGTCGATCAGCGCGACGTGGTAGCGCTCGGCCAGATGGGCGGCGAGGCGCGCGGATTGCTCCGCGCCCTCCGGGGTTTTCCGGTGCAGGGCGCGGTAGAGGGCCCCGATCAGGCCGTCCTGCGTGATCAGGCGGCGGTGCGCCATCACGGCGGCCAACTGCGGGAGGGCGGCGGCGGCGAGTTGCTGCTGCCAGGCCCATTCGAGGCGCGTGGTGAGGGTCGCGAGGTCGGCGAGGGCGACGAACCACGGGTGGCGCAGCACGTCGGCTTTGAGGGCCTTGGCGGCGGCGGTCCGGGCCGTGATTTTCCCCGGCAGGCCGGCGGCGAGGTCCATGCTCTGCCAGTAGTCCAGGGTGTGGACGGCGCCGGACTGAAGCGGACGCAGGCGGGCGAGCGCGTCGGCGGTCGTCGCAATCCCTTTGTTCCACGCGGTCACGCGGCCGATGAGGTCCGCGGCGGATTGGAACGACTCGTCCGCGGTCAACGTGGCGCAGAGCGTGTCGATCGTGGCCCGGAGTGTGGCATAGGGCTGCACGGCGGGTTCGGTGTGCGGGCTGTGGGCGCGGCGCAGGGTGTTGATCAGATCCAGGGCGTCGGCGATTTTCCAGTTGAGGGCGGTGGCGAGGGCCGCGGCCGGGGCGTCCGTCGCAAGCTGGGCGACCCAGAGGGAGCGGACGATGGGCGCGAGGTGTTCTTCGTCGTTGGTGGTGACCTCCGGCAGCACGGGCAGGCCGCAGAGGCTGCCTTCCTGTTGCAGCGTGCGCTGGCAAAAGGCGTGGATGGTGGAGACGGCGAGCAAGTCGAGGTCGAGCAAGGCGCGGTCGAGGCGGGTCTGGGCGGCGGCGTCGGCGAGCAGGGGCCGCAGGGCGGCGACATGGGGGTGGCGCGTGGCTTCGTCGCTGGCCGGAGGGGTGGCGAGCCGGGTGAGCACGCGGCGCACGCGTTCCGCGAGTTCGCGGGCGGCGTCGTTGGTGAACGTCACCAGGAGCAGTTTGGACAGGTCGGGCAGCACGCCCTCCAGGAGGAGGCGGGGCACGAGATGGCTGATGGAGTAGGTCTTGCCGGTGCCGGCACTGGCTTCAATGACGGTGAGCCCGGGCGCAAAGGGCGATTCCAGCAGGGCGAGTTCGGAAAAGGGGGGCATGGGCTCAGGCGGGCGGGCGGGAGGGTGGGGCGGGGGCGGGGGCCGGGGCGTCGTTACCGGGCTGCCCGCTCCACCAGTGGCTCGCGGGTGCGGCCACTGCCCGGGCCCAGTGAACCCAAGCGTCCGGGTGGGGTGGGGCGAAGGGATCGGCGTCACGCCACGCCAGGGCGGCGGTGGGCGACGTGCCTTCGCCGCCGGGCTGATCCTGAAAAGGCTCTCGGCTCCAACTGGCCTTGGCCGCGTCGAGCGCCGTCGGCTCGTCCTGCCCTTTGGCGAAGGCTTTTGCCAATTCCCGGCCGGTGGTCGGAGCGTAGCACAGGGGGCCGGCCTGACCTTGGCGGTAACCGGAAACCAATGACGCCAAATAACGCCGGGCATTTTCAAGGGAGATGGCCGGCAGCTCCTTCGGCGTGGGCAGATCGAGCCCGAGGACGCGACAGGACACCGGGCGGCCGAGGTACACGGTGGCCGCGAGGGTTTGGATGAACGCCTCCAGTTGATACTTCGGGCTCTTCTCGAAATTGCTCGGACGATAGACGAGGGTCCACGGAGCCGGCTCGGCCGGAAGGCTGAGTGCGAGCTCGCCGATCAGCCGCACCTCAGGCGAGACGGCGAAATCAAACGAGGTGCGGGCCACTTGCGCCAAGAGGGGCGCGAGCCCGGCGGCGAGGGGGGCGATTTCCTTTTCGAGTCGTTCCCACGCCAAGGCGCCCAAGGCGCCGGGGGGCAGGGCCCGGTCGGCGGCGAGCCGGGAACTCGCGGTGGCGGCCGGGGTGGCGGCCGGGGCCAGATGGGTGGAGAGCGCGGTGGCGCGGACGGTATAGGCTTGGAGCCCGTCGAGGGTCAGGGGCGCATCGTCGAGGGCGGTGTCGTCGTCCTCCTCCTCCTTGACCTCCAGCTGGAGGGCTTTCAGCCAGGCCTTGGCGGGATCGCGCCAAAACGCGGCCAGCTGGGCGAGGGTGAGGGTGAGCGTTTCCGGGGCGGGCGGGGGCGGAGTCGCGGCGGCGGCGGTGAAAAACGGCCGGACGGGGTCTGCGGATGCCTGCGTGAGGCCGGTTCCGATACGCGCGGCGGCGCCATCGAAGGAGCGGGGCAGCGTCGAGCCCGCCGTGAAATAATCCGCCGAGAAGGGCTGGATGCGGTGGGGCACGACCAGCTGCTGGGCCAAGGTATCCCACCCGTCGGCGGGGCGGACGGTGGCGGCGGCCACGCGCACCAACTCCTCGACGCAGGCGGACAGGGGGCCGTCGTGCGGCGTGCGCAGGCTGCGGTTGGCGGCGCCGAGGATCAGGCGATCGCGGGGCGCCAAAATGCCGTCCAAAAACCACTGGCGGTCCTGGGCGCGGGGATCGCCGTCGAAGCGTTCCGGGCGATGGGCGAGCAAGTCCCAGGCAGGCCGGCGGGCGGCGCGCGGAAAGGCGCCGTCCTGCAGCCCGAGGATGGCGAGGACCCGGCAGGGCAGGCCGTGCAGTTGGTCGAGGCGGCCGAACAAGATCTCGCCGCCCATCGAGGTGCGAAGGCTCGTGGCGTTGTCGAGCTGGGGCTGGAGCCAGTCGAGGAGGGTGCCGACATCGATTTCCGTGGTCGCCGTCACGCCGGCCAATTCGCCGAGGAGGCGGCGCAGGGCGGCGGCATGATCGTCGTTCACCGCGGAGTGCAGCAGGTCGTCCACGGTCGCGGTGAGGCGTTCGGCCCACGCGGCGGCGGGGGCGGTTTGGCGCCAGGTGTGCAGGTGGCCGGCGAGTTGGGTGAGCCAGCCGAGGAATTTCAGCAGGTCGGTATCGTGATGGGGCAGATCGCTCGCCAGCGGATGCACGAAGGCGCCGGCGGCGTCTTGGGCGGCGGGCGCCGGGCCCAACCACGCGCCCGCGAGGTGACGATCCAGGGCGGCCCGCCAGGTGCCGGTCGGATCGCCGGTCGCGCGGTCGGTGGCATCGAGCCCGTGGGTGAGGCCCGAGTGGCGGATGGCCTCGGCGAGTTGGGCGAGCACCGCGGGCTCTCCGGCCAGATCCAACCGGTGCTGGATGGCGGAGAGATCCAGGAGATCGACGAGATCACTGGCGGTATGGCGTCCGAGGGACAGACGCAGGAGCGCGAGCAGGGCGACGGCAATCGGATTGGCCTCGCGGGCGGGAATGGCGGTCAGGCGCACCGGCAGCGGGTGCGGGTCGGACCGCAAGATGGCCTCGGCGAGCGGCGCGTAGGCGTCAAAGTCGGTGACGGCCACCACCACGTCTTCCGGGAGGAGGCCGGGCAATTCGGCGAAGGCCCGGAGCAGTTCGTCGCGGAGCACCTCCAGCTCGCGGCGTGGACTGTGGCAGCAATGGACGCGGAGGCTGGTATCCGCGGCCTGAATGCGCGGGAGCAGGCCGGGGGTTGCGTCCGCGCCCGCGGGTGCGGTGGGCGGCCGTTGCCGGCGGATGTCGGCCTGCAAGCGGTGGAGCAGCGTCACGTCCGGCGCAAAATCGGGCTCGCCCCGATCGGCGACCGGCCACTCGGCGTAGTCCTGCGTGAGCGTTTCCAGCAGGAGGAACGTGCCGACGGCCTGCTGGCCGAGCGACGCGAGGAGCGGGTGGGTGTCGCTTTCGTCCGCCGCGTCGGGACTGGCGTCGGCGAGACGGGCTTTCAGCCGGTTCCGGCGCGAGACGTCGCCGAGATAACCGAGCGACGGCAGGAGCAGATGGAGTTCGATGGCCTGGCCCTGGTGCGCGAGCACGGCGAGGGTGCGGACGAGCAGGGGATCGAGGCGGTCTGTACCGACAACGAACAGCGGGGTGACGGTTTCCGGCGGGGCGGGGGCGGCGGCGCCGAGTTGATGGAGGAGGCGGGCAGGGTGGGGCGGGGTCTCGGGCCGGCCGGTGAGGCTGCGCCAGAGTTGACGCTGCCAGGCCTCGTCGGTGAGGGCGGCGGCGGGGAGATCCTCACTATCAAATTTCCACGCCGGTTGGTCGGCGTCCCAGCGGGCCGGCCAATCCGGGCGATACCGGGCGTAGCGGTCAAATTGCTGGGCAAGGAGCTGTGCGAAGGCGAAACGGTCCCGGGGCGCGAGGGGGGTGGCGGAGTCGAGACCGAGGTGGAGTGCGATCTGATCGACCTCCGGCAGGAGTTGCCAGCGCAGGCGCTCGGGGGTCCAGAAGGCATGGGCCCGGGCAAAGTCAGCCCCGACGCCGCCCGCGGCGAAGTGCCGTTGGAAGAACGCGCCCGGCTGGAGGAACTCGAAGCCCATGCTGAGACCGAGTTCCCGGGCGAGCTGGACCTGCAACCAGTCGCCCAATTGCGACGACGGCAGGAGCACGGGGATGGGCCGGGGAATGCCCGCGCCCGCCGCCAAGGTCGTTTGGCGCGCCGCGGCGAGCCGGGGGCGCAAGGCGGCGAGGAGGTCGTCGTTCCGGGCGGAAAGGTGGAGTTGGAGGCTCATGCGCGCGGGAGAGGCGGCCGATCGGCTAGGCGGCGGGTGCGCCGGGGGCGGTCCGGAGCGCCGGCGGCTGGACGGGCGACGATCGGGGCTGATTCATTCATGGCGCACAGTTTACCCACACGGGTAGGACAACGGCGGACCTACCCGCGATTGGGAAGGATAATTCCCGGAATCGGGCGGCAAGGGGAGGCGGCGCCCCGCAACCCGCGGCCGCGGCGCCGTGCTCAGCGGGTGCGCGCGAACCGCGACATCCGCGAACCGCCTTGCCACCGGCGGTCGATCGACGTCGTTTGGGGGCGATGAAACGTCTCCTCAACGTCGGTGGTGGCTCGAAGTCGATCGCGCTGCCGCCCGAATATAGCGGTTTCGAGCATGTGCTGCTCGATATCGATCCGCAGGGCGCACCCGACATCGTGCTCGATGGCCGGCAGCTCGGGGAGCTGGCCGCCGCCCAGTTTGATGGCATCTACTGCTCCCACAACCTGGAGCATTATTTTCGTCACGACGTGCCCAAGGTGCTGGGTGGCTTCTTCCACGTGCTGAAGCCGGGCGGCTTCGCCCAGATTCGCGTGCCCGATCTCACCGAGCTGATGCGCCGGGTGGTGCAGGGTAAACTCGACCTGGAGGAAACGCTTTACGTCTCCCCAGCCGGCCCCATCGCGCCCATCGATGTGATTTATGGGCTGGGCCGGCAGATCGAGAGCAGCGGGGTCGATTTCTTTGCCCACAAGACCGGCTTCAGCGATCAGTCGCTCACCCGCGCCGTCGAGCGGGCCGGTTTTTCGCCCAACTTCGCCCGGGTCGCCGACCTTGAAATCAACCTCATCGCCTTCAAGGGGGCACCCGATCCCGATCACCTTCGGCGGTTCGGGATTGCTTAACGATGGCTGCTTCCATGGACCTCACCGGCAGCATGAGCCTGCACCAGCAGGGGCGCTTGGCGGAGGCGCGGCGCGGCTACGAGTCGATCTTGGCCGCACAGCCCCAGCATGCCGCGGCCCTGCACTACTTGGGCATGCTCGAGCAGCAGTCGGGGAATCTGGACTTGGCGCTGCAGCGCATGCAGGCGTCGATTGCCCTGGATCCGCGCCAGGCCTTTTTCCACGTCAATCTGGGCAACACGCTCAAAGACCTGGGCAAGCCGCAGGAAGCGGAGGCGGCCTACCAGACGGCCATCCAACTCGACCCCACCGATCCCGTGGCCCCGTACAATTTGGGGCACCTGTATCGGATGTTGGGTCAGTGGCCGCCGGCGAGCGATGCGTTCCGCCGGGCGGCCGCGCTCAGGCCGACGTTTACCGAAGCGTGGAACGGCCTCGCCGCCGCCAGCCTGCAACTGAACCAAATTGAGGAGGCGCTGGCGGCCGTTGCACGCGTGCTGGCGCTGGATCCGCACTCGGCCGGCGGGTGGTTTCACCAGGCGGACGCGCTGGGGCGCCGGAAGCTTTGGGCGGAGTCGCGGCAGGCGCTGGAGCGGGCGATTTCACTCCAGCCCCAGTTCCCGGAGGCCTACAACAATCTGGGCCTGGCGCTGAAGGCCTTGAAGTTGGCGCCCGCGGCGATGCAGGCGTTCCACACCGCGCTGGCCCAGGACCCCGCGTTTGCGGAGGCGTGCAGCAATCTCGGCCAGCTGGAACTCGAGGCGGGCAACCCGGAAAAAGCCCTCGCGTGGTTGAACCGCTCCCTGGCGATCAATCCGAAGGAGCCGCAATCCCTGTTCTGCATGGGCAACTTCCTCAATCAGGTGGGGCGGTTTGACGAGGCCGCCAGCTACCTGCGCCGGGCCGTCGAACTCCGCCCGAATTTCCCCGAGGCCCTGAACAATCTCGGCAACATTTTGCTCACGCTGCGCCGCCACGACGAAGGCCTGCAGGCGTTCCAGCG